>CAMAVV010000050.1 GCA_945861815.1 Thermoflexus hugenholtzii JAD2 | reverse complement strand
GGGCTTTCGGTGCGACTGCATCGCGGCGAACGATATCATGGCTGAGTGGGCAAAGGCGCGCCGATAGGCAGGCTCCTTATGGAATATATCGTTGAACCGTCGAAGGTGCCGTGGACGGAGAACCCGCGTCCCGACCGCATAGGCTACTTCGATAAAAAGCTCGGCGACGGGCTAGAGGGCCGTCCGCACGCCATCTTTGCCCGGCAGCCGACGGGTGCGGTGAACGAGCCCCACTTCCACGCAGAGCGGCAGTTCGTCGTGGTGCTGGAAGGCAGCATGACATTCCCGAAGCGCCCGCTGACGCCCATCGCCGTCCACTACGTTGATGCCAGGACGCCCTACGGCCCCTTCATCGGCGGGCCTGGTATGGTTATGGCGGTGCTGCGGCATAAGCCAGCTCCGATCACGTACATGAGCGAGCCGGAAGGGCGAAAGCGGCGCAACATCCAGGGGCGGGAGTTCTTCGCACAGTCCGAGCTTCTGAATGAAAGCGGCGGCGGCCCAGCGTGCAAGCAACTTCTCGGGAAAGATGGCGAGGAGTTGCCAACTGCTCTCCTGTGGAAGTATCCGCCTGGCGCGTCCATCCCGCGCGGCCCGGCTCCCTTCGGACGCTTCTCCTTCCTCCTTGAAGGAACGGCAACCCTGGGCCAGCAGACCTATGGCAAGCAGACGCTGTTCTTCGAGAGCGGCGATGGTCCATTCGCCAGTTTGCGCGCGGGCGAGTGCGGCGCATCTTGGCTCGACCTCACCTTCGACCAGGGGCGATAGCCAGCCGAGGCAGGCAGACACTATCTATGCGATACACCTTCATCTCCGGCGACTGCCATGTTGACCTCACCTGGCTTCCCGCCGACCTGTTCACCTCGCAAGCGCCAGCCCAGTGGCAAGAGGCGGTGCCGCATGTCGTCGAATCAGCAAAGGGAAAGCGGTGGCTGGCTGACGGCGCTGACCTTGGCCAGGTGGCAGGCGTCGGCTCCTCAGGCCGAGACCCAAAGGATCTGAAGGATGATGTGCGCGTGCGGCGCATGGCAGAGACGGGCCTGTATGACGACGGCGCGCGGGGAATCTTTCGCCCGACGACGCCTGCCTTGCGCATCAAGGACCAGCAGCTGGACGGTATCGAAGCTGAGGTGCTCTACGGCATTCTGGGAGTCGCCGGGAAGCTTAAGAGCGTAGATGTCGCGACGTTGGTCTTGCAGACGTACAACGACTGGCTCGCGAACTTTTGCAAGTCGCACCCTGAGCGTTTCGCCGGGGTCGCCTGTCTGCCGAACCATGACCCGAAGGCGGCGGCAGAGGAAGCGCGCAGAGCGGCAAAGCTCGGCCTGCGCGGCGGCGAGCTTGTTATCCCGAACGCCGGGAAGCCTCTCTACCACAAGGACTGGGACGTGCTATGGCAGGCCGCCTCCGAATCTTCGCTCTCTATCTCGTTCCACAGCATGGGCATTCGGGTGCGAGCGCCGGAGCCGGCAGAGGCCCATCGCTACAACCTAGAGTTCAACGCCGTGAATTCGACGATGTTCGAAATCGCGGGTGCAGAGTACATGGCAAGCATCATCTTCTCCGGCGCATGCGACCGCTTCCCCTCGTTCCGCTTTGTCCTTGGCGAGTGCGGCGTCGCGTGGGTTCCCTATGTCCTCGGACACATGGACCGCCACTACAAGGAGCGCTACCACGCTCTCAAGCTCAGCGCCATGCCCAGCGAGATATGGCTTCGGCAAGGGTACACGGGCTTCCAATGGGAGCCGCACGTCGCGCCCTTCGCTCACCTGGCGGGAATCGACAATATCATCTGGGGGTCAGACTTCCCCCACCAAGCCGGCCTGTGGCCGGATTCGAAGAAGATTTTGCAGGAGACGCTCGCCGGCCTGAGCGATGAGGCAAAGCGAAAAATCACCTGCGATAATGCCGGAAAGCTTTACGGGTTCATTCGATAGAATCGCAGTTCGTTTTCCTACAGCCGTTTCAGAGGTTAGAGGCGCTACGCATCCGTCAGCGCGATAGAGCAAGAGGGGACATCTCATGAAAGCAAAAGCTGCGCCACTGTAGAGGCTGACTTGAGCGACGCGGTAGAATAGGCGCACTACGCAGAGGAGAAGACGATGCCGCAGATAGCAGTAAGCACCGACGCGATCGAGAAGAGTTTTATGGCGAACGGGACGATGCCGCACACGAATCACTATTACCTGAAGCCGGATTTCATCGGCGGCCCGATAGAAGTGACCGAAGGCCCCTGCGCTTTCCAGGTGGGCATGCTGAAGCACGGCGACGTCCTGCGCGCCCACTTCCACCTGGTCGACCAGTTCCAGGTTGTCGTGGCAGGCGGCGGCTTGATGGGCAAGCACGAACTGCATCCCACAGCCGTCCATTATGCAGATGCTTACACCCCATACGGGCCGCTGGTGGCTGGGCCAAAGGGGCTCTTCTATTTCACGATGCGCGCGCAGACGGACCACACCGGGTCGCACTTCATGCCTGATTCGCGAGACAAGATGAAGGAGCGCAACAGGAGGGCTGGCCGCGACGTGACAGCCGATGTGGACGTGAACCCCGCAGAGTCGCTCTACCGCAAAGAAACGGTCGTCAACGAGCTTATCCCTTTACACCAGGACAGGCTGGGCGCATACGTCGTGCGGGCAGGTCCTGGCGCAAAGGCCATAGCGCCCACCGCAAAAGGGTCAGGCGGACAGATCTGCCTGGTGATACATGGGTCTGGGATGCACGGACAAAAAGAACTGCCCCTCTGGACGACCATCTACGTCAGCCCAGATGAAGCAGCCCTTCAAGTTACGGCAGGCCCATCTGGGCTGGACGTGCTGGTGTTGCAGTTCCCGGCGCCGAAGCCAGCCTGGGTCCCCAGCAGCGAGCCTAGGCCTGCTGCGGCATAGCCTCTGCCTTTGCCGCGGCTGCGGAGAAGGCCTTTCGCACCTCAGGCAAGACGGCTGCGATCTGCTGAGAGCGCACTTGCTTCGCCAGGGCCGCCGCGCCAACGTGCTCTAAGATTCGCGGCAGGTGGTGCTCCAGCTTTTCATAGGCCCACTTCTGCGCATCAGGCTCCACTGTCCTATCCAAAAAGACCCTGTCCTGCTCTTCGATCTGCGGATAGCAATAGTGGTAGTGCGGCTCGCTGCCGAAGCAATCGATGCGGAAGTATTCGACGAGATTGCTTGCTTCGCGGGCAAAGACGTGGATAGAGACGCCGCCATCGGCGGAATCTCCCGCGCGCACGGTGACCGCCTTCGGCTTCGCCGGGTCCATCGCGAGCGAGGCCAGGTACTTGCGCGAAATCTCCGCGTTCACGACGCGGTACTCAACGCCAATGATCAGCGGCCCTGCTTCGATGTACTTCGTGTGCTCAGGAATATGCGGGATCGGCAAGACTTTGGAGCGATGGCCTATGGGCATGATGTCCTCCCTGGCTGACGAGGCTAATCGGTGCTGCGCAGAACTTTCCCAGGCAGTGCGCCTGTGGGCACGCCGTCCTCAACGATAGGCGTGCAATCGGCGATGCGCCCGTTTCGAATCAGCAGGTCATACATAGCGGCCTTTTATCGTTTCACCACTGGCAGCAGTATATGCGATGGGTAAAGGCGGCTGTTACTGTTTCGCCGTACCCGATGGGTCCGTGAGGAAGCGCTTTATCTTGCCCGTCTGTGGGTCAAAGATGTTGCGTTCGATCTTGCGGATATCGAGGCCGTAGAGATGGATGTCCACGGCGAGGCGGTCGCTATCGTTCAAGACGTCGTGTATCTCGTCGACTCCTGGGATAAGAATGTAGGTCTCGCCCTTCTTCCGCAGCGAGACGCGATCTTTTTCCAGCTTCGCGAACTCCTTGTTTGTGCCATCGTCCAGGCGGCGGTAGCGCGTCTCCGTGGTGGCGTGCTCCAGCGTGCCAACCATACCCCAGCTCGAATGGTCGTGGGGAGCGAGATACTGTCCTGGCGCCCAGACCACCGTGCCGATGGTGAGGCCGTTGGCACCATCGTGAAGGCGATAGGAGGCGTGCATGGGATTCGGGCCGGTGCCGGACGGACGGCGGTATTCGTCCGGGATGGCCTTGGGACTCGCGATGAGCCGAGCCAGAAGGGGCTCCGCTTTCTCCAAAAGGCGCACAGGCGTAAGGTTTGCTGTGATCAGGGCATCCATATCGTGGATGAAGTCCTGCAGGGAGTAGGCGCTCATTTTCGCGACGCCATCTTGTAGAGATTCACCGCATTATCGCAGGTGATTTTCTTGACCACCTGCTTCGGGATGCTCCCTAGGTTGTCAGCAATTGCCTCCTTGGAATCGGGCCAAACACCGTCCGGATGCGGGTAGTCCGACCCCCACATCATGTTGGCGACGCCGATCTGCTCATAGAGATAGGGGACGCTGTTGTCCTTTTGGAACGTTGTGAAGCCCTGGCGATACCAGTAGTCGCTGGGCTTCATCTCTAATGGCGGCTGGAAGCGCTTCTCGTAATACTCGTCCACATACTTATCGTCCAGGCGCTCGAGGACAAATGGGATCCAGCCAGCGCCACTTTCGCCAAGGATGAACCGGAAGCCTGGGAACTTCTCACACGCGCCGCTTGCCAAGATACTCACCAATGGCTGGGAGCCTGCAAGCTGCCCCAATGTTTGGGTTGTGATGCGATAGCCAAGATCGACTTGGGATGGAGCGTCTGAAAGATAGGCCGACTCATGGTTATAGCCCTCGAACGGGGCACGCACTTGGATGCCTGCGCCGTTGATGTGAAAGGAGACGGGCAACCCTGTCTCAGCCGATGCAGCCCAGAGCGGGTCCCAAAAGCCGTCACGCATGTAGACGGGCCTGATAGAGATACGTGTGTCCAAGTCGGCGCCGCTGAGGCCGAGCTTTGCTGTGCGGTAGAGTTCCGCCGCCGCCTTTTGCGGGTCGTGAGCGGGAACGCAGGCCAGGCCGAACCATCGGCCGGGACGGCTTTTGCAGAAGGCGGCAAGCCAGTCGTTGTAGATGCGGTAGGTCGCCTCAAGCCCCTCCGGGTCGGCAATCTTCCGGCTTACGCCTGTGATGCCGTAGATCACCTCGGCATCGACGCCATCCTTCCGCATATCCTCCAAGCGCAGATCTGGGGACGTTGGGTGGAAGCGCTTGGCGGCTAGGCCATTGAAAAATCCCTCTTCAAACATCCTGTCCATACGGTGAGTCCGGTGTTTGAGCGATGGCAGAAAGCCGAATCCCGCTCCCGCAGGCACGCCAAGGACCTCCTTGCCCACCATCCACATTTCGCCCTTCTTGGTTGCCACAACCTGGGGCACCTTCTCTTTGAGCTTTGCAGGGCAGTTCTTCACAAAAAGATCGCCGGGGAGCCAGCTCATATCGATGTGGGCATCGGCGGAGACGAGGGAGTAGTTCACTGTGCACCTCTTCCAAGATACTATTGCACCCATGTCAAATCAGTGGACGGCGCTTCGCGCTTTGACGGCAACAAGAGCCTCCACTGACTCCGACTATTCGCGCGCCGGTTGCATCAAGTGCCGCGGACTTTAAAAGAACCTTGCGCTGGAGCCCCATATGAAACGCTTTGTCTCTACCACGCTGTTAGACGGCCTTGACCTGCCAGTAGCGCCGCGGTGGCACAAGGGCACGCTCTACTTTTCAGACATGGGCGGCCACCGCATCCTGAGTCTAGACAAAAACGGACGCTCCAGCATCGTCTGCGCGCTCGATGCAGAAGGCAGCGTGTGGATGGCTATGCCTTTCACATGGGAGCTTGTGCGCGTCGACAAGACAGGGGAAATCACGCACGGCATCACGATGCCTAAAGGGAAGGGCGTCTTTGCCTGCCACCTTGGCGGCGACGATCGCAGGACGCTCTACTTCACCAGCGGCCTTTCGGGGACACTCCCCGAAAGCAGCAAAACTCCCCACATGGGATTTGTTGATAGCGTGCGCGTCGATGTTCCAGGCGCAGGATGGCCGTAACACAGTGGCAATCAAATCAAAGAAGACCGCTCACCGCGCTCAGTTACGCCCAGGGCTTGAACGAGAGCGTCAGCTCAGTAACAAAACGGCCATCCCTAGGTAATCTCGGGATGGCCGTTTGACGGGTTCAGAAAAGTGGCACGAGCGAGAGGAATCGAACCTCTAACCTGCGGTTTTGGAGACCGCTGCTCTGCCAATTGAGCTACGCTCGTACATCAGGAGAGCACCACTCGCGCCAGAAGTCCAGTATAGGCGGCGTCATCTTTGGGCGTCAAGGCGAAACCTGGAGGCTTTGCTTGACGCTCTATGACGCGGATGCGACAATCGTTCTAGATACTTTTCATCCTTTCCAAAGGTCGGCTTTGCCTTGCCCACTGAAGAGCATTTCTCCGCTGGCGGAGTCGTCTACCGCCACTCCGACAAGAGGTGGGACGTTGTTCTGTGCGGCAGGATAAAGCCTTTGCTGTGGAGCCTTCCGAAGGGCACGCCCAACCCCGGCGAGTCGCACGAAGCCACCGCGTTACGTGAAGTGCGCGAGGAGACAGGCCTGGAGATCGCCATCGAGCGCGACCTGGGCGAGATTGAGTACTGGTTTCAGAAGCCTGGCGCACGTGTCCACAAGCGCGTGAGGTTTTATCTGATGGTTCCTACCGGCGGCGCAACCGACCGCCACGACCCGGAGTTCGACAGGGTGGAGTGGTTCGAAGGCGACAAGGCGCTCGCTACGATGACCTACGGCAACGAGAAAGAGGTCATGGAACGCGCCCTGCGCATCCTCCGTGAGAGGAAGGCGACCGGTGTCACCGCAGGCCAATAGCGTCATCATCCGCGAGAAGAAGCTCTCCGACTCGGCGAACGACTACGCCTGGGCGATCGACCCTGAGCTCTGCCGCCTGGACGCGACCATGCCACTCTCTATGTCCTTCCGCGACGCGCTCATGATGTATGAGGAAGAGTTGCTCTATCCTGCGCCGCGCCGTAAGCGATTCGCCATCGACACGCTGGACGGCGTCCACATCGGCAACTGCATGTTCTACGACCTGGATGAGGCGAAGGGCCAGGCTGAGCTGGGCATCATGATCGGGAACAGGCGCTACTGGAGCAAGGGCTACGGCACCGACGCCGTGAAAGCGCTCCTTGACCTGATCTTCACCAGGACCAAGCTGCGACGCATCTATCTGCATACGCTGGAGTGGAACGTTCGCGCGCAAAAGTGCTTCAAGAAGGCCGGCTTTCACGAGATCGGCCCTGTGCGGCGCAACGGCTACGAGTTCATCGAGATGGACATCACCCGTGAGCAGTGGGAGCAGCTAAGCAACGCTGAGGCGAAGCAAAAGCCGCGGGTCGCGCAGGCCTCTTAGCCTGATTCGTTTCCTACCTGTGTTGGGACTGGTGGCAGTGGAATGCACGTCCGAGAGGCAACTTTAGCCGACGCTCCTGGCATCGCTCGTGTCCACGTCGATAGCTGGCGCACCACATACCCAGGCATCGTGCCCCAGGCATTTCTAGATAGCATTTCCTACGCGCAGCGCGAGACGATGTGGCGTCAAATCCTGTCACCGCACAGCGGGGAAGCACCTCTGTCACAAGTGTTCGTCGCACAGGACACTTCGGACAGAATTGTTGGATTCGTTTCAGGAGGCGACGTTCAAGGCAGCTACCCTCCCTATGACGGAGAGCTTTATGCCATATACCTGCTAAAAGAGTCGCAGAGGCAAGGTATCGGTCAGCGGCTTACGCGCACCTTGGTCAAACGGCTTTTGGCGCGAGATGTGAAGGCCTGTTGCTCTGGGTGCTGGCTGACAATCCCTCCCGTCGATTTTACGAGGGCCTTGGCGGCAATGTGGCATACGAACGCAGTGCAACGATCGGTGGAATGAGCTTTCGCGAACTCGCCTACGGGTGGGAAGACCTGAATGATCTGATAAGCAGATTGACCAAATAATAGACAGGGATTGTTACGAAAACAAAAAGGCCCCCGGTTTGACCGGAGGGCCTTTTCTTTTTCGTTCGTTCGCCTTATGCCTTCGGCGGCTGTGGAGGCGCCGGGTTAGTGGTGTCTTTCATCACCGCTGACGGCATCAGCTTCGCGATCTCATCCACCGTCCAGCCGCCATTCAATCTCTCGATGGTGCGCGCCGCGTAGGGGTTGTTGACCAGCGAGACCTGGCCGCCCTGCACGTAGAATATCTGGCCCGTGATGAACTTCGCCTCGTCCGTGCAGAGGTAAACGACCATAGGCGCGATGTCTGCGGCATCCATCATCGTCGGCGCGGAGGGGCCTTCGCCCATGATGCGCGAAACGCCCGCCGCCTTGCTCTTAGCCTTCGCCTCCTCGGTGACCGTTGCGGTAAGACGCGTCGCCGCCGCAGGGGCTATGCCGTTCACTGTGACGCCGTACTTAAAGACATCCTTGGAGACGGTGCGGATGAACCCGGCGATGCCGTCCTTCGCTGCGCCGTAGTTGGCCTGGCCTGCGTTGCCGTAGAGCCCGGAGAGCGACGAGAAGCCGATGATAGTGCCGCTCTTCTGCTGGCGCATGACGGCCGTCGCGGGCTTGCCGATACAGAACATGCCCTTGAGGTGGACGTTGATGACTGAATCCCACTCCTCTTCCGACATGTTGTAAATCATGCGGTCGCGAAGGATGCCGGCGCAGTGGATCACGATGTCCACCTTGCCGAAGGTGTCGATGGCCGTTTTGATGATGCTCTCGCCGCCGGCGACCGTAGCAACGCTTTGATAGTTGGCAATAGCGTCGCTGCCCATCTTCTTGATCTCGCTGACGACTTCGTCAGCAGGCGACTTCGACGCGCCGCCGCCGATAGTGTCGCCGCCAAGGTCGTTCACCACCACCTTCGCGCCCTGTTGCGCGAGAAGGAGACAGACCTCGCGACCTATGCCGCGCCCGCCGCCGGTGACTGCTGCTACTTTGCCTTTGAGATGTTGTGTCATAGTTGGTTACCTCGATATCTGTTGAAGAGGCCTTAGCCCGCCTTCTGCGTGGCCGATTGCGCCTGGCCCGTCTGCGCCGCCTGAGTCGCGAGCGTCTGGGCCGTCTGCGCCGCCAGCAATGGCGGGACCATGAGGCCCATCCGTCCCCTGCTCTGGGGCACCCACTCGATCAGCTCGTCAACCGTCCAACGGCCAGGCTTGTAGATCGTTTTTGCCAGACGGGGAGGCGCGACGAGGGAGATAATGCCGCCGCCTGTGAAGAAGGCTTGGCCGTTGATGTACCCGGCCTTCTCGCTCGCGAGGTAGACAAGAAGCGGAGGCACTTCTTTGGGGTTCATTTCGACGACTTGTGGATCGTAGCCGAAGCCTTCGCGGACAACGCCGATCGCATCGCGGCGCGCCTTGGAGGCCAGGTACTCGTCCGTCATCGTCATGCGCGTAGCAGCCATCGGCGCGACGGTGTT
>CAMAVV010000049.1 GCA_945861815.1 Thermoflexus hugenholtzii JAD2 | reverse complement strand
ACTGTCTTGTCCGAGGCTTCTGACCTTTTGAGCGAAGCTGGTATTGGTCATGCTGCGATTGATTTGGACTAGCTAACGGTCATGCATCCCCGCCAAGACCGATTCGGAACTGCCCTGATGGTCGCTAATTTGGCGGCAATTTGGCCCATCTATGCAGCCGCAGGCGCAAAACGACTGATTGCAGCGCGTGTGGTTGAGAGCCGCGAAGAGCTAAAGCTATATCGCAAGGCAGTTCCTGGGGCGGAAATCATTGTCTGTAGATTGACGGCACCAGTTCGAGTGATGCAAGCTCGCCTTCGGAGTCGAGAACGCGGGTCTTTCCAGAAACAAGGCTTACGGCGGTCGGCTGAATTGACCAAAATCTTGGATCAGACCAAGGCAGAAGATTTCACCGTTCAGAACGATGGCTTGCGGTCTGTGGTCGATGTAGCCTACGATATTCTCGTAACTGCGGGCTGGTTCCACCCCTAGTGGCGTCGAATCCTATTTGTTATCTCGCTCGCTGGGGCTCCGCTAGTTTTGATTCGAGAATATGATAAGGATAAAGATATGAAACTGGGCATTTTTTCAGTAAGTCTGACTGTTAAAGATATCCACGCATCAAAATCGTTTTATGAGAATCTTGGGTTTCAAGTCTTTCACGGCGATATCGCTCAGAACTGGCTTATCATGAAAAATGGCAATTGCACGCTTGGCCTATTCCAAGGGATGTTCGAGAAGAACATCTTGACCTTCAATCCAGGCTGGGATGAAAACGCCTCAGCCCTTCCTTCATATACAGACGTCAGGGAGCTGCAACGACGGCTCAAAGCAAAGGGACTAAAGCTGGAGAGCGAAGCCGATGAGAAATCTTCCGGCCCTGCGAGTTTTACTCTAGTGGATCCAGACGGCAACCCTATTTATATTGATCAGCACGTATAGACACGCTGCTGGTACCGCAGGGCGGCACCGTGGGTTCGAATCCCACTCTCTCCGCCAGTTTTCTTCTACAGATTTCGACTAGCCGCTTAGGCATGAGCAGGCCCTTGTCGTTCAAATATCTCTGCCTGCCTGGCCAGGCTCGGTCTCTTGTTCGTGACGAGCAAGAGGGCGGCCGTGGTGAGGAGAACGAGCGAGATCGTCCAGACAATACGGACGTTCACGCCGACGTCCAGGAGCGATCCATAAATCGGCGGGGCGACAGCAGAGCAAAAGATGGTGAAGAGAAAGACGAAACCCTGAATCGAACCAAGGAACTTCCTGCCGAAATAGGTCGGCCACGTGATATTCAATGCCGCACCCAAAGCGCCGCTTGCCACCCCCTGGACCAGGTTATGAGCCAAAAAAAGATAGGGCGAATCGACTGCAAAAATAAGGAGCATCATTCCAGTCGCGTATCCTCCCGCCCCAACCATTCCCAGTCTCCTGGGGCCGATGCGTTCAGCAACGATTCCGAAGCCGATAGCGGTGAGCACCGTTGTGAACGGGTCCAGAAGCGTGCCGAAGCCGAGGAGCGTCGGCGAAATCCCGACCTCCTTCCAGAATGGCGTCCGGTAGAGCACGTTGCCGCTCAGGGCAAAGACGACCATGGAAAAGGCCGCCACGGCTTGCCAGAATGTCGCCGTTCGCACGGCCTGTTTCAGCGTCCAGTGAACCTCGTTCGCCGTCTCTTTCAGAGCAGCGGCCGCTGCTGATGAGCCTGGCCTGGGCTGTGGAGGCTGCAAGCCGAGGTCTTCAGGCGAGCGCCGGACGAAGATGGCGTACCAGGGAACAGACAGCGTGAAAAAAACGACTGCGAAGATGAGCCACAACATCCGCCAGCTGTGCGCCTCGACAAACCAGCTCACGATAGGCAGCGCAATCATTGCCCCAAGAGACGTGCCCGCGATGGCGATCGCCATCGCCCTGCCCCTGTTGGCGGTGAACCACTTTGCCACGGTGACTTGCGTTATCAGATTCCCTCCAGGGCCGCCTCCGATACCTGCCAGTCCCGCCGCCGCCCACAGCAGATAGAAAAGCCACAGGCTGTGGACGTTTGCAAGCCCAAGCAGGACACCCGTCCCAATGATTCCTGAAGCCACTCCCAGCCATCGCGCGCCGCGCTTGTCGATGAACCGCCCTATGAATGGCGCAGCAACGCCGCTTGCCAGGTATCGAACGGTCAAGCCCAAGGAGAGCTGGCTCCGGCTCCAGCCCAAATCGCCAGTCATGGGGATGACAAAAAAGGAGAAGATAACTGGGGTATAGGGCGCCAGTCCTATATTCGCAACAAAGGTAACCCCAACGATGATCCAGCCGTAATACAAAGGCCGTCGTGGAGAAAGAGGCTTGCGCACTTCACTCATTAGTAGCTTGGATTGTATCAGGAAAGGTAGAATAGACCCGTACGAAGAGAGATGCCCGGAGGGGCACTGCGAAAGAGTGAAGATGCCGGCCAAGTCCTCCAACCTTACGCCTGAAGAAATCCTAGCAAGCCAGCCTCCTCAGGTGGCGGCGATGGCCAACAGGCTTCGCGCCGTCGTGCGCTCCGCCATCCCCGACGCCGCTGAAGCGGCTTACCCAGGCTGGCGCGCCATCGGCTATCGCCACCCGAAGGCCGGCTACTTCTGCGGCATCTTCCCCCTCGGCGACCACGTCAAGCTCTACTTCGAGTATGGGGCCTTTCTCCCAGATCCAAGCGGCATATTGCAAGGCACAACGAAGCAGACCCGCTACGTTATTGTCCGTTCGGCAAAAGACATCAAGGTTGCCGCGTTAAAACGGCTCTTGGAAGCAGCTGTGGCGCTTCGGGAAAAGTGAAGAGGACGGACGATGGTCAAAAGCTACGCAATAACGGTGAAAGCCTATCTCGATAGTCTGCCGCCGGACCGCCGTGCTGCCATCCAAACGGTGCGTCATGTTATCCTGGACAACTTGCCAAAAGGCTACGAGGAGACCATTGCCTACGGCATATTGGGATACGTGGTGCCGCTCAAGCTCTATCCTAAAGGCTACCTAGGCAAGAGAGATGTGCCGCTGCCCTTCGCAGCCTTGGCTTCTCAGAAAAATCACATGGCGATCTACCTCATGAACATCTACGGCGATAAGGGAACGGAGCAGTGGTTCGTCAAGGAATACAAGGCGAGCGGCAAGAAGCTCGATATGGGCAAATCTTGCGTTCGCTTCAAGCGGCTCGACGACGTCCCACTTGACCTCATCGGCAAGGCCGTCGCCAGAACGCCAGTGAAGGAAATGATTGCCCGATACGAAGTAGCGCGGAAGAAAAAGTGAACGACATCTTGCATTCGATAAGGAGCACACGATGGCAGTGAAGAAGATCCCCGCCGGTTTTCGGACCGTGACCCCTTTTCTGCTCGTCGAACGGTGCCCTGAATTCATCGCATTCTTGAAAAAGGCCTTTGGCGCAAAAGTGACGTTCCAGATGAAAGGCGCCGACGGCAAGGTCATGCATGCCGAGATTAAAATCGGCGACTCCATGGTCATGACGAGCGAGGCGCAAGGTGATTGGAAGGCAATGCCCTCGATGATCCACCTCTACGTCACCGACGTCGACGCCTGGCATAAAAAGGCCGTGAAGGCTGGCGGCAAGCCGCTTCGCGAACCCGAGGACCAGTTCTACGGGGATCGCAGCGGCGGCATCGTGGATGCCTGGGGCAACCAGTGGTGGACCGCCACTCACATTAAGGACGTTTCACCAAGGGAAATGACGAAGGGCATGAAAGAGTTCGCGAAGAAGCAGGCAGAAAACAAGCCCGCCTCCTAGGCTCGGCCCAAGGCAATCAGCCTATGGAAGTCAAATGGTTCACCATAGACCTCATCCGGCCCATCCTCCTGCGATTGGAGAAGCAGGCCTGGGAGGCCAATCAAAAGCGCGATATCGGCTTCTATCGGAAGTATTTTACCCATGACGCCCTCGTCATATCGCCCTACGGTGTATTCGATAGGCAGACTTTCCTGAACAATCTCTCTCGCAAGACGCAGTCCTTCCAGAGCTTTTCCATCGAACAGCCGCGCGTCATGGCCCTCGGTGAAAACTGCGCCTCCATCTCCTACAAGGCGGTCGTCCAGGCGCTGCGCAGCGGCAAGAGCTACACCTTCTCCGTCTTCGCCAGCACCGTCTACCTGAAGGCCGGCGACGACTGGCGCGCTATCATCCACCAGCAAACGCCTGCCGGGTGATGACGCCTTGCGAAGCCGTGACCGGCGTATTCCGGCTCCTGCTATTGAACGACTATTGTCAGAGTCGACCCTATTGGGATTGGCGTTGGCGTTCCAGCACGAACTGGATATGTGACACCGGCTACTGTAACTGCGCCATCTCGTTTTAGCGTCAGGGTAAGCACCGAATTCCTCCTTACCACTGACAGGGTGTTGCCTGGTAAACCTGGCACATACGAGTAATACCTGGCGGTCGAGTAATCGAACGACGTGATCACTTCGGTAATATCCTGGTTGATCAACACGCCAATCGCGGCTGCAATTGGAAGCTCTGCGGGTGTCTCCACAACTGCCACGTTCAAGTTGAAGACCCGATTAGAAACAAAGGTTATCGATGGGGCTGATTCCGAAGCAGGTTGCACCACCCCACTGATGACCGCCTGCACGCGGAGCAACCGCCCCTCCAGGCCCGCTGTCGCCTGGAGATCGAAACGATACTGGTTAGCGGCAAACCCAACTCCACCAGTCACTGCCGCCCCAAGCGCAGCCCCATTAGGAGATGTGATAATCACTGGCGTCCCCAAAGGCGCTGGCTGACCATCGACCGTGACAAACCCTGTGACAACAGTCACGCCTCCCTGGGCCATAGCGACGCCAGGCAAAGCTAGTGATGCCAAAAGCAAAGCGCCCACAACGATTCGTATAATCTGAAACCTCATGCGCGCCACCTCTGCCTTTACAGTTTGCAAATCCTAAAACGGATTCTATGATTGGGGACAGCATCGGTCAAACATGCCCCGTCTATCAAAGGACATATGAACGCCAAACGCCCTTTCCGGGCGTGCCCCAAATGCAAACACAGATTCGTCACCAAAAAACTTAACAGGAGGCCGCCATGCCCCCCAAAAATCTCGTCCGCTGCCCCTGGCCCGCGACAAACCCCTTGATGGTGAAGTATCACGATGAGGAGTGGGGCGTGCCCCTTCACGACGACCGCGCGCACTTCGAGTTCATCGTCCTTGACGGCATGCAGGCCGGCCTGAGCTGGCAGACCATCATCAACAAGCGCCAGAACTTTCGCAAAGCCTTCGATAACTTCGACCCGAAGAAAGTCGCGAAATACGCACCAAAGGATTTTGACCGCCTGATGGCCGACGCCGGTATCGTGCGCAACCGCGCCAAGATCACGGCCTCCATCATGAACGCCCAGCGCTTCCTCGATGTGCAAAAGGAGTTCGGCGCCTTCGACAAGTATATCTGGCAGTTCACCGGCGGCAAGACGATGGTCAACAAGATCAGAGGGATGAAAGACTACCGCGCAACATCGCCGGAGTCCGACGCCATGAGCAAAGACCTTCTCAAGCGCGGATTCAAGTTCGTCGGCTCCACTATCTGCTACGCCTACATGCAGGCTGCCGGCATGGTCAACGATCACTTCGTCGAATGCTATAGATATAAAGAACTGGCTCGAATGAAATAGGAGACTTTGTCCGCTCCGCAAACTCTTCATCGGTGTTTTTTGTGGTCTCGGTGGACTATATCTCCGGCAAATCAGTGTCCATCTGTGTCATCTGTGGATGATTTCGGTTTCCCCCTCGAAACGTGTACAATACCGTCGCGCCTAACAACATGCCGTAGAGAGGCGTGTCCGGCGCAAACGGGATCATTCCAGAGGAGCAGCGAGTGAAACTCCACGAGTATCAGGCAAAGGCGCTCTTTGCGAAGTATGGCGTCAACGTTCCAAAAGGCTCCGTCGCCTCCACCCCGGCGGAAGTCGCGGCCAAGCTCCGCGAAATAGGCGGCAAAGGCGTCGTCAAGGCGCAGGTCCATGCCGGCGGGCGCGGAAAAGCAGGCGGCGTGAAGGTCGTCAAATCGCCGGAAGAGGGCGAGCAGTTCGCCAAAGGCCTTCTGGGCAAACGGCTGGTCACGCACCAGACCGGACCCGAAGGCGTCCCCGTCGATAAGCTGCTGGTCGAAGAGGTCATCGGCATCCAAAAGGAACTCTACGCCAGCATCGTTGTCGAGCCTTCGATGAAGACTGCCGTCTTCATCGTCAGCGAAGCCGGCGGCATGGACATCGAAGAGGTCGCCGCGAAGTCGCCCGAGAAGATCGTGCGTCTGTCCGTCGACCCCATCATCGGCTTTCAGCCCTTCATGGGCCGTAAGCTCGCCACGGGCCTCAATATCGACCCTGCCCTCATGCGCCCGGCAGCGGCTTTCTTCGAGAATCTCTACAAGCTCTTCGTCGCCACCGACGCCTCCATGGCCGAGGTAAACCCCCTCGTCATCACCACCGATGGGCGCATCCTGGCGGCAGACGCCAAGATCGGCCTGGACGACGATGCGCTCTTTCGACACAAGGATCTCGCCGACCTGCGCGATATCGGCCAGGAAGACGCCCTCGACGTCAAGGCAAGCGAAGCAGACGTCAACTACATCCGCCTCGATGGCGATGTCGGCTGCATGGTCAACGGCGCCGGCCTCGCCATGGCGACGATGGACCTCATCAAGCTCATGGGCTCGCAGCCCGCCAACTTCCTCGATGTCGGCGGCGGCGCAAGCGAGGACAAGGTCAAGGCCGCCTTCCTCATCCTTCTCTCCGATAAGAAGGTCAAGAAGGTCCTCGTCAACATCTTCGGCGGCATCCTCCGCTGCGATGTGGCGGCCCGCGGCATCATCGGCGCGGTGAAGGAGAAGGGCATCAACGTCCCCCTCGTCATCCGCATGCGCGGCACCAATGCGGAAGAGGGCCTCAAGCTCCTTCGCGAATCGGGCTTGAAGGTCATCATCGCCAACGACTTGCAAGAGGCCGCCGAAAAAGCAGTCAGAGCAGCCTAAGACGGCGCCATTACACGAACTCATCTCCGGAGGACTTCTTTGGGCATCCTGATTGGCAAAAATACGCGGCTCCTCGTGCAGGGCATCACCGGCAACGATGGGTCCTTTCACGCGGAAAAGTGCAGAGACTACGGCACCAACCTAGTGGCAGGCGTCACCCCTGGCAAAGGCGGCACCACCCACCTCGGCGTCCCCGTCTTCAACACCATCGGCGAGGCGGTCAAGAAGACCGGCGCAAACGCCAGCATGATCTTTGTCCCGCCGCCCTTCGCCGCGGACGCCATCCTTGAAGCAGCCGACGCCGACCTCGAATTCATCGCCTGCATCACCGAAGGCATCCCCGTCCTGGACATGGTCAAAGTCGTCCGCTACCTCCAGGGGCGCACGACGCGCCTCGTGGGCCCCAACTGCCCAGGCGTCATCAACCCCGGCGAGAAGTGCAAGATTGGCATCATGCCCGGCAACATCCACATGGCCGGCAACGTCGGCGTCGTCTCCCGCAGCGGCACCCTGACCTATGAGGCGGTCGCCCAACTCACCGATCGCAAGATCGGCCAGTCCACCTGCGTCGGCATCGGCGGCGACCCCGTCTCCGGCACGAACTTTGTCGACGTGCTCGATATGTTCAACAAGGACAGCGCTACCGAGGCCATCGTCATGATCGGCGAGATCGGCGGCTCGAAGGAACAAGATGCCGCTGACTTTATCAAGAAAAATGTCAGGAAGCCCATCGTCGGCTTCATCGCCGGCGGCTCCGCGCCTCCCGGCCGCCGCATGGGCCACGCTGGGGCCATCATCACCGGCGCGGCAGGCACCGCCTCGGCGAAGGTCGCCGCCCTCAAGGCCGCTGGCGTCACCATGGTGGACAGCCCAGCCAAGCTCGGCGACGCGATGGCCAAGGTGCTCGGAAAAAAGTAAGAACAGCTCCCGTCGGATTTCCTTGTAATGCTCCGGTCAGACCGGAGCATTACTTTTCCGGCCCCTTCGTCAGCACCGGTATCCCGGCGCGCTTCTCCTCCGGCAGCATCTCCCAATAGATGCCCTTTGGCCGTTTGTAGAGGGGCTTGCACGCGATCGTCTCTTCCGGCGTGACGACGTAGTCGACTGGTATATCGTGCTTCGTCATAGGCAGATCGTCATCCACAACCTGCAACGGGTGAACCGTGGTGATGATGGTGGTGCGCTTGGTGATAAGCCCTGCTTGCGTCGCTAGGGCAAACTCCAGGTCGGAATAGCCGCCCCCTTTGCCGATGCGCGCCCCACTGCGATTCACCGCCACCGAACCGCAGACGATAAGGTCGATGGGCGGCATCTCCTCCAGCGCCAGCAACCCTCCGAAGTGGCTGCCCTACAGGGCAGCTGCGGGACACGCCATGCCGGACAACCCAGGTTATGGCATGATGCGCCCATTGTATACGCCAAAAACGTCTGTGCACGGACGTCGTTTTTGATTCGCTACCAGGTTATCCACAGCTCTTTGTAAACTCCAGTCGGCCTCGTGCCCGAGCCTTTCCCCATCAAAATACAACTCGTAGCCAGTTCCCGAAAAAAGGATTGGCTGATTGCCCCACATGCCTTGCACTTTTGATCTAGGGTACACCCGCACACTCTCGATGAGATCCTCAACAGCCTGCCGGCCCCTCCACTCGCGTTGCTCCGTCACAAGCTTTCCGTCGACGAGCAACCGGTAACCAAGCCAGTCAGTATCGAGACTCAATGAAATCAAGTGCCGCAATACCGCCATGCGATATCCAGGGGGAACATCCCGCACTTCATCAAAGAAGAGTTTTGGAAAGACCAGCTTATTTACAGATAAGGCACGAATGTCTTCGGGAATGAGGATGGCCTGGGTTCGGGGTGGCGTGAGTCCCTTCCAGACATGGATCTGATTGTAGGACATGACGGAATCGCTGGTTCCCATGTTGTAGCCGTAAACGTCTGCGTGGACCAAGCCGAAACTATGCCCTAACTCGTGCTGTAGCGTGTTCATGAAGCCGCCATTCGGATCCACCAGAAGGGAACTTGCCAGTCCGACGACGCCTCCACCCCTAGTTAACCCCCCATTTATGGGAATTCCTCCTCCCACAGGAAAATCGTCGCACGGGTTCATGACGACGATCACAAGTACATACGGAAGGTCGTATCTGCCCTTGTTGAGACGCGCCATCAGTTCAGTGGCAAACATGGCGCCTCCCTTGTCATTCGATCTTCTAAAGTACAGCAGGTCATTGGGCGACCTATATATCAGTAGACCGCCGGGTGCGATGTTGAAGGTATCACGGCCTTTCAGCATCTCCTTGTATCTCTGCTGGGCAATCATGAGGTATCTCTGGAGCAATCCTTTCTCCGCCTCGGTAGGTTCCTTTTGATCGGCTGGAACAAAGAAGACCGGCAAAACCTCGACAGTCTGTAGATAATGAAGAGGTTGATCCTTGAAC
>CAMAVV010000048.1 GCA_945861815.1 Thermoflexus hugenholtzii JAD2 | reverse complement strand
GTCCATCCCTCCAAGCTAACTGACTATTGAAACAAGGTCTCTGCCCCTGGTTCGCTAGCCTTCTCCACTTCGAACACCACCCCGTGTGCTGCACCGGGGCTCGATAGGCCATTGTAACCGGGCCTCCCCACCAATCGGCAAGAGGCTGGTGGCATATCGTAAAATCTCGCTAGGGGGTTTATTGAGAAAGTGTACTGCTCCACTTTATTTTGGACAGCTTCTTGACCGTCCCCACAAATTTCCAGGTCTGGTCATTTGGTTTTCGAACTTCATTTTATAATGAGACCCACAATGTCGTCGCCCAGTTCCCAAATTGCCATTCGTTGGCCCAAGGTGCAATTGTGAACCGTGCTCTTTTAGCGGGAACCATTGTTGCTCTTGTCCTAGCTGCATGCACGAATGCCAATCCAGTGTCTTTTGTTCCCTCACCTACCGCATCTCCTTCTCCGGTTGAACCCCAAACGCTCTCTTCTCCACATCTACCTACACTGTTGCCCACGGTCTGGAATCCAACTTACAGAATCCGAACGTCGCAGGATTGCCTGAAAGCCGCAGTCACAGGCTATCAAGCTTCCGATGGTTTGCCTCCGATGGTGGTAGGGGAAATCAGGAACGAGTGCCCATTTGGTTTTAGTAACTTGCGCGTCGACGTAATTCTAGAAAGAAGCCTGACCGACACGCAGGTCAGCACTGTTTCCTTTCTTGCTTGTGCGCTCGGCCTGGGAAGATCAACAGGCTTTGGCGCAACTTGGACGGGCAGCTCGGGCCAATCGCTAACAGCGAGGGATGGCGCGTGGGACAGAATTCTGGTTGGCGTTCAAGGAATCGGCATTGGCGTGAATGATGATCCTGTCAGCCAAATGGCCTCAAGAATTGATGTGAGTGATCCGGTAACCATAACAAATCACATGTCGAAAGACTTTACGATCATGAAGGTTTGTAAGACGGGTTATAGTGCTGAAGGACGCGTAGTTGCTTGGGGGGGCTACCTTTTCTTTATTCGCCAAGAGCCTATACAGTTTAGATCAGGTGAAAGTGTCGAGTTTAGGTTTACGCGGGGAGCAAGCTTTGGCTCTTTTGATCAATACACAGAAGTCAATGAGTCCAAGAGTTGGTCTATCGGAGTCCAAGTAAGTTCAAATCCGTGAGAACTAACAGGCTTTCTTGGGAATGTGGCTCGCCGGGAGAGCGAACGGATGGTTTAACTGCCTGGGTTCAAGACAGTAAGTCGCGTACTTTAACCTTCAGGACGTTAGCGACAGCTGCAAATAACTTTAGCGTCGGATTGCCCTCTTCGCGCTGCTGTACTATCCCATCTAAATTTGAACAGGCGACCTTGATCTTAGCTGACATTGTGCCGCTCGCTATGTTAGTTTTGCGGCCCCGCTGAACGGCAACCTTGGTGGAATCCCGTTAGGCGCTGTGCCTAGTTAGATCGGGGTAATTGCCACTTATGAATTGACATTAACATATATGTATGATTATCATGACTGTGTAAGCCTTCGCCAAGACGAAAATGCTGCGCAGGCGGTCTAGGAGATGCCTGAATGCGCCTCGGCGCGCGGGAGCACGGCGGCATCTCCGGACAAACGGCGCGGGCCCATAAGGAGGTTTGCTGTAGGGGCGCAGGGTCGCTTCGGAGCACTCCGTGTGCTGCACCGGAGCGGCACCCGTCGCCCCACAATAATTAGGAAGGCGCGGCCTTCCCCATCTTCACCCGAAGCGGGTCGGGTGAACGAGACATCGCCCCATCCCGTCGGCGCGAACGCCCCGAGGGTGGCGTCTCCGGCGCAATCCGGAAGACACGCCATCTTTGGTCAGCCGTCGCACGGCTGGGGCGCACAAACCCGTAGGCTCACACGCGAGATTGGCAGGCTGACGTTAGTCGCCGTGCATGCTTCTGAGCACTCCGTGTGCTGCACCGGAGCACGTGGGCCATCCTTAGCTGTGGCGCGCCCGAACCAGCGAGCGTGCCAGGCGGAAGGAATGCAGTCCTTCTCGAAAGGACGCTACATTCTCGCACCCGTCCTGGACAAGTCCTTCGACGGAAGGACCGCCGTCAGACCGCCTGCGTAGCAACAAATCTCCCTCTCTTCATCAGGTCGAAGATTCCGGTCTTCCGGAAGGGAGGGATAAAAGGGAGAGGTCAAACAAAATCTGATTCGTCCCTCAGCTACAATTGAAGAGATGCTCTCCACCATTCTCTTCGACTGGGACGACACCCTCGCCGACACCTTTCCCGCACGGGAACGGGCCGTCCAGGCCACCTTCGACGCCGTTGGCGTGACGGACATCTCAGGCCGCGACTTTTTGCTGACCACCATCGGCTCACAGCTCCAGGTGGAGCTCCAACGCTTCTGCGAAAAGCGCGGCATCAAGGACGACCTGCCGACTCTTCAGCGACGCTTCTACTGGCGCGACTATGCCGGCCTCGTCACCGCCTACCCTGGCGTGAGCGAGATGCTGCGCGAGCTAAGGCGGCGCGGCTATAAGCTGGGCGTCGTCACCCACAAGATACGCGAGCGCATGCTGGAAGGGATGCACACAGGCCTCGTGCGCGAAGTGGATGACCTTGGCTGGCGCGGCCTCTTCGATGTGCTCATCGGCATGGAAGATATGCCGCGCCTCAAGCCCGATCCTGGCGGCATCCTCAACGCCCTCGCACGGCTGCGCCTCGTTCCATCACAGGCCCTCTACATCGGCGATAGCGCCAGCGATATGCAGGCGGCCTTCGCAGCGCCATGTGATTTCATCCTCGCTGCCTGGGGCGCGTACAAGCCCGTTGAGACGCCGCCCGGGGGGAAGCCGCTGCTCATTGCGCAAACGCCCCAGGACGTGGTGCGCCTGCTCGCCGGTTCCCGGCCTTAGCGCTTGCCCTTCTTCACGATCTCCTCGATCTGCTTGACCAGGGCCTGCGGCGCGAAAGGCTTTTGCATCACCGCCGCGACGTGCGCCTGAGCCTCGTTCCTCTCCCCTGGTGTGAACTGGATGTCCGCCAGCATCACCACCGGCGTCTTGGCGGTGACGGGCATCAGCCGCAGCACCTGCGCCGTGTCTATCCCTGATATCCCTGGCAGCACCATCTCGATGATGATGACATGCGGCTTGAGGCGGCGCACCATCCCTATCGCCGTCTCGCCGTCTGGCGCCTCGAAGGTGTCAAAGCCGTCCTCTTGCAGCGCCTTGGAGAACGTGCGGCGTGTGGACTTGTTGTCCTCAACGATCAAGATGCGACTGGACATCGGTGCGACCCTTCTGGAGAGGCGGAGCGTATCCGAGCGCCCGTCCTTGGTGATTTTCTCCGGCCTCAGAACGTGAGTTGCGATTAGCCTTTGCCACACGCGCTTGCGTACCTAATTAACAACGAGTGGCTTCCGCTAGGGTAACTGAGATTGGCGCTGCGAGTGGTGAGAAAAGTTAGTAACAGGCAAGAGTTCCCTTTGCAGATGCGAGAGAGAAGACTTTTGCACACACACCCGCCTACGATAAGGAAGGCACAGTAATTCAAACCGCTTCCGATAGTAAGAGGGCTTCTTTTCGATGATTTTCCGAAGGGCTCAAATCTGTAGAAAGGCCCGTTTTGGTGTCGCCGGACACCTCACTCCTCTGGTGGGCTGACTGTGAGCAATCGTTACCAAAGAGTGCCCGTTCCGCTACCCATCTGCTCTTCTCATATCCCGGCGGCAGGATGTACGCCTTGAGCGACTATGGCAAGGGCGCAACTTTTGTCGTAGAGCTCCCGGTTACAGAGGCGTCTAACGGGTCCCCACGCCACTAACGAAAGGCCGCCATGTCACGCTTCGGTCTCTTCATGCTTTTCGCTATGACATCACCGTGGCGCTGCGAAATAGAGATAAAGACCTTATCGGCAGAGGCCTTGCCCAAACCGAGGAGATGGCCGTAAGCTTCAGATCGCCTTTGCCTTGCGCAGGCCGGCTATCTTCCTCTCGCTGTACGTCAGCAGACCCTTCAGCACCTCATCCGTGTGCTGGCCTATCGTGGGCGTTGACCCGATAACCATCGGCGTGCGGCTCAGGTGTATCGACTTGCCGCTCACGTGGATCTTCCCCGCGACCGGGTCCGGCACTTCGACCATGATTTCACGCGCGGCGATGTGCGGGTCCTTGGCGGCTTGAGGCAGCGTGTTCACCGGTGCTGCCGGCAGATCAAGGCGTGTGCAATCGTCCACAACTTCACCGACGGTGCGCCCCCGGCAATAGGCGTCGAGCGCAGCGATGATTTCCGGGTTGCGCGTGCGGCGGTCCGCGCTCGTCTTCATCCCATGGTCCGTCGTCCACTCGGGACGCTTCAACAGCGTGCAGACGCGCGGCCATATCTTATTTCCAGGCGAGATAATGTAGACCCAGCCGTCCTTGCATTGAAACGTGTTTGAGGGTTGCGGCAGGCCTTCGCCGTTCCCGGCGCGCTTCGGCTCGATGCCCGCGCCCAGGTATGCGGCGATCTGTATCTCCATCAGTGTGAAGCCTGCGTCAACAAGCGAGACGTCGATCGCTTGGCCTTCGCCCGAAAGCTCTCGCTCGCGCAATGCCGCCAGCGCGCCGATGGTTGCGTGCAACGCGGTGACGCGGTCCACGATGGTGGCGAAGGAGCGCGTCGGTGGCGTTCCCTCGAAACCGGTGAGCGACATGAGGCCGCAGATGGCCTGGCCGATGGGGTCGAACCCAACGCGGTCGCGATACGGCCCGAACTGGCCGTAGGCCGAGACGTTGACCATCACGATGCGCTTGTTGATGCGTCGTAATGCCCGGTAGCCGAAGCCCATCTTGTCCATGACTCCCGGGCGGAAGTTCTGGATGAGCACATCCGATACTTTGGCGAGGTCGCGGAGGACGCCTTTCCCGGCGGCTGTCCGCAGGTCCAGGGTGATGCTCTTTTTGCCTGAGTTGTACTGCGGCCAATATGCGCTTTGCCCGCGCACAAAGGGCGCCATGTCCCGCGACTCATCGCCCTCAGGCGCTTCGATCTTGATGACCTCTGCGCCCAGGCGCGCCAGCATCAGGCCGCAGCGCGGGCCTGCCTGGTAGCGGCCGAGGTCGAGGACGCGGATGCCGGAGAGGGCCGACTTGGCTTTTCGCATGGCGCACATTGTACCTCCTTGTCACCCTGAGGAGCCCCGATGTAATCGGGACGACGAACGGGCCGGCTGACTACTGAAGAAGGGCAAGAGGACTGAGGCAAAGTACACGCTTCCGATTACGCCGTCACGTGTGGGGTGAACCGTGCCCCCGGTGCTACAATCGACGTACTGTTACTCCCTGAGGTGCATCGTGAACTATAAAGTTATCTCCACCGACGACCATCTGCAAGAAGCGCCGCACGTCTGGACGGCGCGTATGTCCAAGGCAAAGTGGGGCGATAATATCCCCCAGATCAGGCGCGACCCGGACAACACAGAGCACTGGTATATCCACGGCCAAAAGACCCGTGGCGGAGGCGTCGCCAACGTGCGCGGCATCATGCCTGTCGGCAAGCCGCCCATCAGGTGGGAGGATGTGCCGCAGAAGGCGTATGTGCCCAAAGAGCGCGTGAAAGCCATGGACGAGGATGGCGTGGACGTCCACACCTTCTTCGGCAACATCGCCGGCGTCGCCGGCGCAACCCTCAGCAACCCGGAGTTCCCCGAGGATTTCCGCCTCGACGGCATCCGCGCGTACAACGACTTTCAGATTGAAGAGTGGGCCACTCCCTACCCAGGCCGTTTCATCACCCTCGCTAACCTGCCGATGTGGGACGTGAACAAGTCCGTGGCCGAGGCCCAACGCATGGCGAAGCTCGGTGTGAAGGGCATCTCATTCGCATTCCCTGAGCAGTGGGGCTACCCGCAGATCGCCGACCCCTACTGGGACCCTCTTTGGGCTGTAGCACAGGAGTCCAATCTCTCCATCAACTTCCATATCGGCTCAGGGGCCAGCATGGGCTTCGCCAACAAGAGCGCCCCGCTGACCACGCAGTCATCCCTCATTCACGTCGCAGTCATCTCGACGCGTTCCATCACGGCGAACGTCGAGGTCATGATTACGATCCTCTTCTCCGGCATCCTCGAAAAGTTCCCCAAGCTCAAGATCGTCTCTTCCGAAAGCGGCATCGGCTGGGTGCCCTACCTCATGGAGGTCGCCGATCACCAGTGGGAAGCTCAGGCCCTCGGCCCTAAGGGCGCGATGCGGCTGAAGCCAAGCGACTACTTCAAACGGCAGTGCTACGTGAACTTCTGGTTCGAAGAGCTCGGCCCGAAGCTGCGCCACACCATAGGCATCGACAACATCATGTGGGAGTCCGACTTTCCCCACGGCACCGGCACCTACCCTAAGTCGCGCGAATACATCGAAAGGTGCATGCACGATTGGACGAAGGAAGAGCGCCAAAAGGTGCTTGTCGACAATGCGCGGAAGGTGTTCAACCTCTAGCGCCAAGCCTGACGCTTACATTCTGAACTCTCGAAAAAACTCCCGCACGTCCTGCACGAGCAACTCCGGCTGTTCCATCGCCGCGAAGTGTCCCCCGCGAGGCATCTGCGTCCAGCGCGTGATGTTGTAGCCCCGCTCAGCGATGCTCCGTGGCGGCTTGATGATTTCCTTGGGAAAGACCGCCACGCCTGTTGGCACTTCCACGCGCTGGCCCGGCGTGATGATTGGCGCGCCGTGGCTATTCTCGTAGTAGAAGCGCACCGATGAGTTGATGGTCTGCGTCACCCAGTAGATGGTGATATTGGTCAGGAGCTCATCCCTGGTGAAGGCGCTCTCCACGTCGCCGTTGCAGTCGCTCCAACGGCGGAACTTCTCGACGATCCACGCTGCCAGACCTGCAGGCGAATCGTTGAGGCCGTAGGCAAGCGTCTGCGGCTTTGTCCCCTGTATCTGTGAATAGGCGGCCTCTTCGGCGCGCCATTGCTCGTACTCCTTGCGCCATGTCTCCACCTCTGGCGAAGGCGGGCCTGTGAATGTTGCCGCCGCCCTGCCCAGCACCATGTTCAGGTGTATCCCCGCCACATGTCGCGCATCGCTAAGTCCAAGGCGGGTGGTGACGCCCGCACCCCAATCGCCGCCTTGCGCGCCATAGCGCTGGTAGCCCAGGACGTCCGTCATCAACTTGGCGAAGAGGTCGCCAACGCGCCCCAGGTGTATGCCGCGCTCCCGTGGCCTATCCGAAAAGCCGTAGCCCGGCAGCGACGGCACAACAACGTCGAAAGAGTCGCTCGGGTTGCCTCCATATGCGCCGGGGTCCGTGAGCAGGGGGATAGCCTTGTAGAACTCGAAGAAGGAGCCAGGCCAGCCGTGGGTGAGGATGAGCGGGAAAGGCTTTGGCCCCTTGCCGCGAACGTGAACGAAGTGGATGCCGATGCCGTCCACCTTGGCCTTGAACTGTGGGAACGAGTTGAGCAGGCGTTCCTGTTTCCGCCAGTCGAACGACCTCTGCCAGTAGGCGCAGAGCTTTTTGAGGTAGGCGAGGTTCGCGCCATAATCCCACCCTGCGCCCTGTATCTCATCAGGCCAGCGCGTCTTGGCAAGGCGGCGCTTCAGGTCGGCGAGGACGGCGGGTGGGACGCGAACCTTGTAGCGCGTGATTTTGGACATGGCGGCCTCCCCTATAACCAGGCATCGAGCCGAGACTGCTCGAACTGCTCCTTCTCACGCATCCGTGCCCCGGTTGGCTCTTCCAATGTGACGCGAGGGGAGGGCAACGCATAAAAGTCACCTTCACCATACGCTGCTTTTCCGTTGCCTACTTCCAGATAACAACCACCTCGTCCGTCGAATCGCGCCGCGCTCGTGTGCCCAAGTATCTCTGCGGCGATATTCTCTGCCACCACGCGCCCCTCGCTCTCCGCGAAGATTCCCGCTTTCGGCAGGAACATCCCATTTTTCAGTTTCACTGCGGCGATATCGCCGATGGCATACACTCGCGGGTGGCGCGTTTTGAGCGTGGAAGCATCCACTGGTATCCAGCCGGTCGAATCGACGAGCCCTGCGTCACGAACCACAGAGGGCGCGACATGGGGCGGGACGCCGATGAGCAGATCGAAATCCGCCTCGTCGATTTCAAAAAGGATCCTCTTCCGCGTCGTGTCGATCTTCAGCGCTGCATGGTCTGGGAAGTAGGCGATGTTTCGCTGTGTGAGCATCGCACGCAGCGCCTCGCCGATGTGCGGCCCCGCGACGGGCATAGGCTGCGGCTCGATGGTATAGATAGAGAGTTGCGTCCGCTCTCGGGCGGCGCGCTCGCGCAGCGATGCGTCGATAAGAAAGGCAGCCTCGTAGGGTGCTGCAGGACACTTGAATGGGGTGCGGCTCATCAGGATGACTATTTTTCCGCCTGTGAACGTGCGGAGCGCACCCTGCAATGCGAGTGCGCCCTCACTGTCGTAGAGATTGTAGGCGGCTTCCGGGAAGCCTGGGATAGCGGACGGGGCAAGCTCTGCGCCGAGGGCGATGACCAGGTAATCGGCTGCCATGGTCTGCGTATCAGTCCGCACCGTCATTCGCGCCGCGTCGATTTCCCGGATGCTCTCGTGCACGATCTCGATGCCTTTTCCGGCAAGTTTGGCAAAAGTGCGCTCTCCGTCTTTAGGATGAGCCCGCTGTCCCGCCATGACCCAGAGATTGGAGAGGCCCATTGAAAAGGCCCGCTTCCTCTCGATGAGGACAACGCGGTGTTCCACGGGGAGGCGGCTTCTTAAGGCATGGGCGGCTGCGAGCCCGCCAAAGCCCCCACCGAGTATTGCGATGGTTTTGCCAGTCATCGGCTCACATCATCCGAAGGTGACGATGCGGTCAGCATCCTCAGTGAGCCGCACCAGTTCGTCCATAGTGGACACAGGGCATGCCTCGCTTGCCTCCATCGTCCGAAGCCGCAAACATGTCCCGCAGCTGAGAGCCTCTCCTCCAAGTTCAATGAAGCGGCCGAGGAGCTTCTTGACGTTGAACTTCTCGTCACCGATGCTCTCGATTTCGACGGCAGGTCCCATCAGGAAGATAGCAGCCTTGTGGCCTCTTGAAATGGCCGCGCTGGCGAACCGGAGCGCATTCCAAACAGTTTCAGTATCTTTGGTGTTGACAACGATAGCGTATTTCATGAAGGCGCTCCCAACGAAGGTTCAGAGGGCAGCAAGCCCAGATCCGTAGATGTCCTTTGGAGGGATAGACTGCGCCCTTTGCGCTGCCCTACTTTTTCAGCTTATCGACGAACGCCTTGCGGAACTTGGCGACCTTGGGCTGGATGATGAAGGCGCAGTACGGCTGGGACTTATTGTTCTGATAGTACTGGCTGTGGTAGCCCTCTGCTTCGTATAACTCCGTGAACTTCTCTACTTGCGTCACGATAGGCTTGCCCCACACCTTCTCCTTCGTGAAATCAGCAACGACCTGCTCCGCGACCTTCTTCTGCTCGTCGCTGTGATAGAAGATTGCCGAGCGGTA
>CAMAVV010000047.1 GCA_945861815.1 Thermoflexus hugenholtzii JAD2 | reverse complement strand
GCGACCGCCACTCTCGCCTTGAACTCTGCCGAATGATTCCGGCGGGGACGTCTGCTCATCTCTCGCTCCTTTTTCCGATGGCGCTATCATGCCATCTTTAGGCAGCGATTCCACTTATCCCCGCTGTACAGATTTCCGGAACCACCTCTAATGGACAAATGAGTATTGCCCAGGGATTGTTGTCCTTGCTTAGTTTGAATACTCCCTTCCTTTTCGCAACCTTACTCCCTGCCTACTATCTAAATCGTCGAATCCTTACTTGGCCTAAGGATCAACCGCACTAAATCTAGAAGATTGTATGGCCCCACCTGCATTCGAACTGATGATTGCCGCGTACCCGGGTTCAGCCTAGCCAAAAGCGGGCCCACGCTTACATGCTCAGAGCATCCCTGGCGCCTCCGCGCAATTGGGTCTCTCCTGCAGAATGCATCATGTCTAAAAACAACGTGGGGCACAGCTCGTGGCGCAAAAGCATAGCAGCACCCTCACCTACGTCAACCAAGACCATTTGACCGGGACAAGCGTCCGTGCTCTTACAACGTCGGCCACGGCTCCTTCGCGGGACTCACCTGCTCATAAGCATATGCGGCGCGTAGCAGCGTCGCCTCATCGAACGGCTTTGCCGCCATCTGTAGCCCGATGGGCAAGCCATCCTTCGTGAAGCGGCACGGCACGGAGATAGCCGGGGCGCCTGCGAGCGAATAAAGCATCGTAAAGGGAAAGCTCCTGAACATGGCCCTATATGCCTCTTCCGTAGTGGTGATTGTTGCTGACTGGCTCTCTATCTTCGGGGCCGCCGTCGGCGCGCATGGCGAAATGAGCACGTCGAAGCGCTCGAAGGCCGCGAGCAGTTCGCGATAGAGCAGGCCCCTGGCCTGGAGGGCGCGCTGGTGGAGCGACGCTGATATGAGGCTGGAGGCCGCCATCCGCTGGCGAAAGCCGCTGTCCAGCGTCGCTAGCACCTTCGGGTCGCGACTCTCCCTCGCCGCCGATTCCGGGTCGCCCAAAGCCATCGATAGCGCAGGCGCAAGCTCCGCCATCGGCAGCGAAACCTCGCTGACGCGCGCGCCTAAGCCGCGCAGGGCATCGGCGGCCTTGGCGATAGACAGGTTCACCTCCGCGTTCGCTCTCTTCCTGTACTCCGCCACGATTCCCACGCGCATGCCGCGAACGCCGCCCTTCAACTGGCGAAGGTAGTTCGGCACAGCTATCTGCGCCGACCATTCGTCCTCTGCATCGTGACCAGAAATGATACGAAGTATCAAAGCGCTGTCTTGCACCGTCCGCGTCAGCGGTCCAACAGTGTCGGCAGACCACATGATGGGCACGACTCCACGGCGGCTCACGCGCCCCCAGGAGGGCCGGACTCCCACGGCGCCGTTATAGCTGGCGGGCACCCGTATCGAGCCGCCGGTGTCCTCTCCCAGCGCCGCCGCTGAAAGCCCTGCCGCCACCGCCACTGCCGAGCCATTGCTGGAACCGCCGGAATCGTGGGCTTGGCTCCACGGGTTCACTGGCCTGCCGTATGCATACTTTCGCGAGTCCCCGGCGGAGAGCAGCGTGCAGTTCTGCTTGCCGATGATGATGGCCCCTGCCGCTCGCAGTCGTGCGACTGCCGTGGCGTCTGCCTTCGCTACTGTCTTGAAGCGATGCGATCCTAGCGTTGTCGGCGTCCCGCGCACCTCTATCTGGTCTTTTACGCCGATGGGGATGCCTGTCAGCGGCCCCGTTTTTTTGCCACGCATGATGGCTCGTTCAGCCGCCTTTGCCTCGGTGCGCGCCTCGTCTGCGCAGACGGTTACATAGGCGTGTAGGCTGGCATATCGCTTGATGCGGCCAAGGTACGCCTCCACCACGTCGCGCGGGGAGACCTTGTGGTTTTTGATGAGCGCCGCCAGTTCAGTGACGGGTTTGAGCGCCAGGTCGTCGCTAATCATGGGCGCTTTTTGGGAAGCGGCGGCGCGACGAATGGCTCACCAGGAAGGTCCAGCGTCGCCAGTGGCGCAAGGGCGCGAAGGAGGGCGTTATAGCGGTTCGTTACCTGGGCCAAGTCCTCCGCCAAGATGGGGACGCCCGACACCGTTGCCAGGGATGCGACCTGCTCTGGAGTCAGCTCGTCCACGGCTACTTTTTCTTTGCCGCGGCCCTGCCTGGTTGTTTGGCCTTTGCCGCCGCGTCCTGCGCCTCGTAGACCTGCTTCGCCAGGTTGAAGGCGTTCACCGCGCCAGGCCAGCCGCCGTAGAAGGCGAGATGCTGAAAGACTTCTCCCAGCTCATCCCGGGTAAAGCCGTCGCGCTCCAGCGCCTTCACGATGTGGTTGCGCAGCTGGTCGTTGCGCCCGGTGATCACCAAGACGGCGAGGGTAAGCAGCTCCCGCTCGCGCAGGGTCAGCTTAGAGTTCTTCTTCTGCCAGGTGTTTGGCTGGAGGACGTTGCGCGTCAGCTCGCCGAAGGCTGGAAAGATGACATCGTAGGAAGCAAGAGCCGGCGGGGTCGCCTGGTTCGCCATACATGCACCTTCTGGTGATGGATTTGCCATCACTCTAGCACTGCACCACAGCTACCGACTACCCCGCCGTCGCCTCGTGTGCCCGGCTCTCAGATGTGAAAGGCCGGCATCACTTCCTTGGCGAACCACTCCATCTTGCCCATGGATTCCTGGGCATTCCGCGAGTAGTACATGATGCGCATATGGTCAAAGCCGGCCTGGTGATAGCGCTTCAGCGCCACCACGATCTCATCCGGCGTCTTCGGCTGTTCTGTCGGGAGGCGCAGCGGCCCGTGTCCTGGTGAATGTGGCTTCTGCGTCCAAGGGTCCGGCTCGCCGATGGGCAGGCGGTAGGCGAAGCGGAGCGACTCTGCGTCCCTGCCTGCCGCGCGTGTCAGCGCCTTGATTTCCTGTACCCCTGCCGATACCTCTTCCAGCGACCCTTCGTTCGGCACCCACCCATCGCCCAGTTCAGCCACCCGCCGCCGCGCCTTTGGGCCGGTGCCGCCGATCATGAGGGGCACATGGGGCCTCTGCACGCACTTCGGGTCGAAGTTGATATCGGCGAACGAGACGAACCTGCCGTGATAGGTCGGCCGTTCCTGCGTCCACAGGGCCTTCATCGCCTTGATGTAGTCGTCCGTCATTGCGGCGCGCGTCTTGTAGGGCACGCCCAGCGCCTCGAACTCGCTCTCCACGTGGCCCGCGCCGATGGTGACCGCGATGCGCCCTTCAGCAATCGCATCCAGCGTGGCGATCATCTTTGCCGCCTGCACCGGCGGGTGGTACGGCGCAACCAGGGCGTTGAAGTGAAAGCGCAGGCGCTTTGTCAGCGTCGCCAGGTGGGAGATGAGCACAAAGTTGTCATACCAGACCATTCCCGCGTGGCCCAGGTAGTTCCCCGGCACCACGATGTGCTCCCCCATCTCGATGGCGGCAAAGCCCAGCTCTTCGGCCACGCGCGCTACCTGGCCGATCATGGCGATGCCTCCCCACTGGTCAAAGGGAGAGGAGATATTGATGCTAAAGGTGAGTGGTCGTTTTGGAGGCATGGCCTATGCTATCGCGTCAATGATTTCTGGGCGAACTGCTTCATGCGAGCGCCCCTTTTGGTTCTGGCCTTCGCTTCGGCGGGCGGATGAGGGCAAAGAGGATGGCCCCGGCAGTCAGGATACCGAGAGTGATCGTCCAGACGGCGCGGTCGCTAAGGCCGCTATCGAAGAGATAGCCAAAGACGGGGATTCCCGCGCCTGTGGAAAGTATCGTCACTGGCGCAACGATGCCCCTGATGGAGCCGACGAACCTTCTGCCATAAAGCTCGGGCCAGACGAGGTTGTGCAAAAAGAGAAAGGCTGACCCTGCCGTCCCCCAGAATAAGAAGTAGATGACCACCATGTATTTGGCGTCATGAGAAAAGACCAGCGAAAGGCCGGAGCAGATATAGAGCGCGCCGCACACCAGGGCAAGGGGCCTGATAGGCAGCCGGATGTTGACGAACCCCACTAGCGACATCGTCGCGATAGCTGTGATGGGGTCGATGATGGTGACGCTGGCGATAAAGGCCCGCGAAAATCCCAGGTCCTCCCAGTACGCAACCCGGTAGACTACCGTGGAGCTGATGCAAAAGCCGGTCAGCGAGAATGCCCCCAAGGCCATCCAGAAGGCAGGGGTGCGCATTGCCTCCTTGACCGTCCACTGCACTTCGCTTTCTGCCACCGGGGATTGACCGGCGCTGGAGCCGTTAGCACCATCCGGCTGAAGCCCCATTTCTTCAGGCGAGCCGCGGATCAAGAAGCTGTACACGATGAGAAAGAGGAACCCCAAGGCAGAGCCGAGCACAAGCCAAGCCATCCGCCACCCGTGGTCGTCCACAAGCCACCGCGCGATGGGCACCGTTGTCAGCGTGCCCACCCCTATTCCCATCATGGCGATGGCCGTCGCCTTCCCCCGCTTTGCCACGAACCATTTGGCGATGGGCACCTGGGTCACCAGGTTTGCTGTGCCGCCGCCTACCAACCCCATCGCGCCGACGAGCATAAAGAGAAGATAGAGATGCCAGGCTTCCTGGACTGCCGCCGTCGCCATGACGCTTGCGCCCACGACGATGCCGATGGCGATGCCGAGCTTCCGCACGCCAACCGAATCGAGGAGCCGTCCGATCAGCGGCGCAGTGAGGGCGTAGGTGCACATGCGCAGGGTGACTGCCCAAGAAAGGGTGCTCTTGCCCACCCCAAGAGCCTCGCTCATCGGGGTGACAAAGAAAGAGAAGACGAGGGGTGTGATGGGGGCCGTCGCCATGTTGGCGACCAGGGTTGCGCCTACCACAACCCAGCCGTAAAAGAGATGCGACGGCGCCTGGGTCAGGACGTGTGATGGTCTCATGCGGTCACTGCCATGGCGGCCTGACCGCTACTGGGCAACGACCGCGACAGCCTCGACTTCCACCAGCAGGTCCGGCATAGCAAGGGCCTTCACGATGACCGTGGAGCTTGCCGGAGGATTCTCCGGGAAGACCTTCATCCGAACCTCGTTGAAGGCGGCGTAGTCGGCAGGGTTCACCAGAAAGTTGGTCACCTTCACCACATGGCGCAGGCTGGAGCCGGAGGCCTCCAACACTCGCCGCAGGTTCTCATACGTGTGCTGGGCCTGGGCCGCAAAGTCGCCTTTGCCAACTACCTCACCCTTATCGTTCAGCGCCACCTGACCAGAGACATAGACGAGGTTCCCAACCTTTTGGGCAGGGGTAAGAGTCTTGCTAACGGGCATTCCCGGCGGCTGTACTGGTTGCGGTCGCATGGGCGGTCTCCTTTGGGGTGGGGGCGCCGTTCGTGTCCCCATAGAGATGGCATGCCACCCAGTGGCCTGGCTCTGCCTCTTGCAGCTGAGGTTCGATCTTGGAGCAGTGAGGCATGACCTTGGGGCATCGCGGATGGAAACGGCACCCGGTTGGGATGTTGATAGGGCTGGGGACTTCTCCGGTGAGGATGACCTCGGTCCGCGGCGCGTTGGGGTGCGAGGGCATCGCGTTGGAAAGGAGGGCGTGGGTGTACGGGTGCAGCGGCTTGCCGTAGACGGCTGGAGAACCGCCCGACTCGACGATCTTTCCGAGGTACATGACGCCGATGGTGTCGGCCAAGTAGCGGACGCCCGCCAAATCATGCGAGATAAGCAGGAAGGTGAGGTGGAACTCCCGCTGCAGGTCTTTCAGCAGATTCATGAGCTGAGCACGGATGGAGACGTCGAGGGAAGAGACGGGCTCGTCGAGCACGATGAAGGACGGCGACGGCGCGAGGGCGCGGGCGATGGCGATGCGCTGCCGCTGGCCGCCGCTGAACTGGTGGGGGTAGCGGGTCGCCGATCCCGGGCGCAGGCCGATCACCTTCAGCAGCTCTTCGATGCGCGCCTTGCGCTGCTCCTTCGTGAATTTCGGGTCGGTACGCAAGGGCTCTTCGATGATCTCTTTGATGCGCATCCTCGGGTTCAGCGATGAGTAGGGGTCTTGGAAGACGACCTGCACCGTCTCTCGGTAGGCTCGGAGCTCGGAGCCCTTGAGCTTGTGCACATCCTTCCCATCGAAGGTGATGGTCCCTGCGGTGGGCGTCTCGATGCGCAGGATGAGCTTTGCCATCGTCGTCTTGCCGCAGCCTGATTCGCCGACCAGGCCAAAGGTCTTGCCGCGCTCGATGGCAATAGTCACCCCGTCTACGGCCTTCACCGCGCCCGTCTCCTTGCGGATGATGAAGCCTTGGTGGATGGGGAAATGCTTTTGGACGTCCGTCAGCTGGACAAGGGCGTTCGAGGGCGTCATTTCAAGTCACCTGCGAACCAGCAATCGGCCCAATGGCCGTCGGAGATCTGCACACGCGGCGGATAGGCCTCGCGGCACTTGTCCTTTGCCCACTTGCATCGCGGGGCAAAGCGGCACCCGTCCGGCAGGTTCGATGGGTCGGGCGGCTCTCCTTCGATGGAGTCGAGGCGGGAGACGCCTTCCAGCTTCGGCGTGCTGCGCAGCAGCGCGATGGTATAGGGGTGTGAGGGCTTATCGAAGATCTGTTCTGTTGAGCCGATCTCGACGATGCGCCCGGCGTACATAACGGCGACCCGGTGGCAGAGCCGCGCCACGATGCCAAGGTCGTGGGTGATCAGGATGATGGCGACCTGCTTCTCTTCCTGGATCTCTTTGAGGAGGCGGAGGTACTGCGCTTGGACCGTGACGTCCAGCGACGTGGTCGGCTCGTCGGCGATAAGCACCTCCGGCTCGCAGGAGAGGGCAATGGCGCCCACCACGCGCTGGCGCATGCCGCCGCTCATCTGGTGCGGGAAGCTCTTCACCCGCGTTTCCGGCGCGGGGATCTTCACCAGGCTCAGCGCGTTGATAACCTTTTTCCGAAGCTCGTTTCCCCGCAGGTGCTGGTGCAACGCAACCGCTTCGCCCACTTGGTTGCCGATGGTGAAGGCGGGATTCAGGGAGCTCATGGGGTCCTGGAAGATCATGGCGATCTTGCCGCCACGGATATCCCGCATCTCGCTATTGCTCTTTTTGAGGAGGTTCTCCCCGTTCAGGAAGATCTCGCCCGCGACGATCCTGCCGTTGGGCGGCGGGACCAGGCGCATCACGGCAAGGCTCGTCATCGATTTGCCGGAGCCCGATTCGCCCACGATGCCCAAGCTTTCACCACGGTGCAGGTCGAACGTCACCCCGTCCACGGCCTTGATGAGGCCATGCCGGGTCGCGAACTGAACCTTCAGGTCTTTTACTTGTAGGACTGGTTTGCTGTCCAAAGGGTCTCGCTTCTAGGCGTGTCGCAGCTTGGGGTCCAGATAGTCTCGCATCCAGTCGCCCAGCAGGTTCAGGGAAAGCACGGTTGTCATGATGGCAAGGCCGGGGAAGAGGGATATCCACCAGCCCTCTTCCAATTGCCCTCTGCCGTCCAGCACCATCGTCCCCCAGGATGGGTTCGGGGGCGGGATGCCGGCGCCCAGAAAGCTCAGGGACGATTCCAGAAGGATGATCGCGCCGACCTCCCACGTGCAGAGGACCAGCAGCGTTGGGATCACATTGGGAAAGATGTGCTTCATCAGGATGCGCGGCGTCGGCGTGCCGGTGATCCGCGCATAGGTCACGAAATCGTTCGGCTTGATGCCCAGCGTATCGCCTCTGACCAAGCGGGCAAAGCGTGGCCATATCAGGAGTGACGCGACTAAGATGACGATGGTAAAGCTTGGCTCAAAGACCGTTGCTAAGACGATGGCAAGCAACAAGCCGGGAAAGGCAAGGAAGACATCGACGATGCGCATGAGGAGCGAATCGAGCCATCCTCCAAAATAGCCTGCGGTCAGGCCGACCAAGGTGCCGATGGCCCCGCCTATGGCGATGGTGACAAAGGAGACGATGAGGGAGATGCGCGCGCCGTAGAAGATCCTGGTCAGCTGGTCCCGGCCAAAGCGGTCCGTCCCGAGCAGGTTGTTCGATGTCCCTTCCGCCGTCCACGCCGGAGCGACGTTCGAATCGAGAAGGCTCTGTTTGTTCGGCTCATGTGGAGAGATGAGCGGAGCGAAGGCGCCAACGAAGATGAGCGTGACGAGCACAAAGAGAGGAATCCCAGGAATGATTCCGTAATGGCGCACCGTTCGGAAGACACCGCCAGCGCTGAAGCGGGGGCGTGCTACTCTTCCGGCAGCGGGCTGTTCTGCGATTGCCATGTCTGTGCCCTCTCCTTGTTCCTTCGCCCTTAGAACCGGATGCGCGGGTTGACGTATGCGTAGAGGATATCGACGCAAAGATTCGCCAGGATATAAAAACCGGCAAAGAGGACGATGACGCCCTGTACCACGTTCAGGTCGCGGCTGCGGATCGATTCGACGACCAATCTGCCAAGCCCAGGCCACGCGAAGACGGTCTCCACGATGACCGCGCCGCTGAGAACGCCCACCAAAAGCAGGGCGGAGAAGGTGAGCACCGGTATCGCCGCATTGCGGAAGGCATGCTTCCAGAGAACGATCTGCTCCGCAACGCCTTTCGCCCGCGCCATCTTGACGTAGTCGCTGCCCAGCACCTCAAGCATCGCGGAGCGCGTAAGGCGCATCAGGCCTGAGATGAGGAAGATGCCGAGTGTGACCGAAGGAAGGACAAGCTGTTTCCATTCGCCCCGTCCTCCCGCCGGCAAGAGACCCCACTGGACGGCGAAGAGCTGGATCAAGATGATGCCGAGCCAGAAGACGGGGATCGATTGCCCGAGTACCGCGAAGATGCGGGAGACCCAGTCGACCCAGCTTCCCTTGCGCGCAGCGGCATACACGCCGAGAGGGATGGCGATGAAGAACGTGATGGCAAGGGAGACGAGGCCAAGCTGGAGGGTGGCGGGGACGCGCTCGCTGACGAGGTCCATGACAGGCTGCCTCTTGGTGTACGACAGGCCCAGATCACCTTGCATCATGTCGAACATGTAATCTTTGTATTGCGTCAGCACAGGCTTATCCAGGCCCAGGGATTGCCGGACCTGCTCAACCTGCTCCCTGCTCGCATCAATCGGCAGGATGACGTTCACCGGGTCGCCGATGGTGCGCACGATCAGAAAGACACCGATGGTCACGGCAAGCAAGCTGATGAGGGCTTGAAGGAACCTGGCGAGGATATATCTGCTCATGGTGTCACCCTGCTACCTGCTGATAAAGAACCAAGGCCGCGAAAGGTGTCGCGATTATAGGGGGCGATGCCTCTGGGAGCAACGCGCATTTGTATGACTTTGGCCCCTGCCCTGCCTACATATGCGTGAGATATATATCCCATTCTTTAGCTTGGCCTGCCGGCGGTATTCAGCACCTCGGCGGTGTGCTCGCCCAGGGCGGGCGGCGGCGCAGGCGCTATCGTTTGTCCCCCTATGGTGAAGGGCCGCGCCAGGGTGCGCTCCGTTACCTTTGAGCCGCTCGGGAATGAGGTCAATAGGCCCAGCTCTTGCACCTGTGCCTCCTCAAAGAGACGCGAATGTTGGTTGAGCGCCACAGCCATGCCGTGATACTCCAGGATAAGGGCC
>CAMAVV010000046.1 GCA_945861815.1 Thermoflexus hugenholtzii JAD2 | reverse complement strand
CGAAGGATGCGGCGGCGGCAGGCGTGCTGCTCATCCGAATCTGCACCCTCTGGTTCGGAGTCACGATCGGGATCGTCTCCCTCGTTATCCTGACGAAGCGCGCGAATGCACGAGGGAAAAGCATAGGCCCCGAGAAATCGCCGGAACCTGCGTAGGCGCGGCTGTTACCAGCCGGGCTTGCCTTCCGACTCTTCCTCTTCTTCTTCCAGGTCCTGAGCGCTGAAGGTGCCGATCTCGCGGCCCTGGTAGACCACCACGACAAAGTCTTCGCATGCGGCGTCCGCCGACATCACCAGCTCTTCGTCTATCGCTTCGATCAGCGTCTTAATCTCATCTTGGGTGACGCTCTCGGTGACGGTCAGCATGCCGTGGACAACTGACGGCGTGAAGTGCAGGTCGATGCGCGCGACGGGTTGTTCGCCATCAAGGATCGCGTAGGCTTCCGAGTGCGGCGTGCGGCACTCGCGCTCGAATCGGTAGTCGGCCATCGGAGCCTCCAGTATCTACCTGGGGATGAGGGAGTTTCGCGTCTGCTGGAGCGAAGGGTGCGGAGTAGTATAGCAACCCGTTCGCGAGTTGCAATCGCACTGAAACTACGGGCGCACTTGCCCATCGCCGAGGACGGTCCACTTATAGGTGGTGATCTCCCGCAAGCCCACGGGGCCGCGCGCGATGGTCTTCTGCGTCGAGTCGATGATCTCCGCGCCCAGGCCGAACTGCGCGCCATCGGTGAACTGGGTGGAGGCGTTCACGTAGACGACGGCGGTATCGACTTCATCGATGAAACGGGTGGCGGCGCTGAAATCCTCGGTAACGATAGCATCGGAGTGGCCAGTGCCGTATTGGGCGATATGTTCGAGAGCCTCATCAAGGGAGTTGACGACCCGGATGGCGGCGACCGGCGCAAGGAACTCCTTGCCGAAATCGGTAGGCGCCGCTGCAACGGCCTTGACGCCTTGCTCCTTGGCAAGCAGCGCTCGCGCTCGCTCGTCGCATCGAAGCTCGACTCCCTTTTCAACCAGGGCTTTGCCGGCGCGCGGCAAGAACGAGGCGGCCACGCTGGAGTGAACGAGAATCGTGTCGAGGGCGTTGCAGATGGACCAGTTGCGCGTCTTGGCGTTGACGACGATGGCCACGGCCTTCTCGATGTTCGCAGCGGCATCGACGTAGGTGTGGCAGACGCCAACGCCGCCAGTGAGCACGGGCATCTTGGCGTTCTCCGCGACATAGCGGATCAGCTCAGCGCCGCCGCGCGGCACGACGATATCGATGGAGTCTTTGAGGCTGAGCAGTTCGCCAATGAGGGCGCGGTCTGTGTTTTCGATAAGCTGAAGCGCGCCCGCCGGGACGCCGGCCTTCGTTTCAGCTTCACTCGCGATAGCAGCCAGGGCCGTGTTGGAATGAATCGCCTCTTTGCCGCCGCGCAGCACGCAGGCATTTCCCGATTTGAGGCACAGGGAGGCGATATCGATGGTCACATTGGGGCGGCTTTCAAAGATAGCGGCGAGAACGCCCAGAGGAACGCGCCTGCGGCTCACTTTGAGGCCGTTGGGGAGACGCCAGCCGTCGATGATTTCGCCCACAGGGTCGGGAAGCTGGGCAACTTTGCGCACATCGGCGGCGATGGCGTCGAGCTTCTCAGGGGTGAGGCGCAGGCGGTTGAGAGGCGCATCGGCGAGGCCGGCCGCGCGAGCGTTTTCGATATCCTTGGCATTGGCCTCCAGGATTTCCTTCTCGCGGCTCTTCAACGCCTTGGCGATTTCCTCGAGACCCTTGTTCTTCACAAGGGTCGAGAGGCCGGCCAGCTTGCGCGACGCCGCCTTTGCCGCTTTTACCTTCGCGTGGAGGTTCTGGACTTGTGATGTCATTGTCGCCATAGATATTGCTCCCTCTCCGTATCTATTTTCCCACAGGATGTGAGGGAGAGTCTGCTAGCCTGCCTTGATGCCTTCGAAGGTCGCGAGATCGTTGCGGTGCACCACTTCATCGCCGAAGGAATAGCCCAGCAGCTTTTGGATGTCTGCTGACCGCACGCCCTTTATCTTTTCCAGCTCCGCCGAGCCGTAGTTGGTCACACCGCGCGCGATGCGTCCGCCACGGCTATCGCGGATGTCGATAAGATCGCCGCGGGCGAACTGCCCTTCGATGGCGCGCACGCCTGCGGGCAAGAGGCTGCGGTGCTCCTGGGCAAGGGCCTTCGCCGCGCCGTCGTCCACCACGATCGCGCCCTTGGCCCCGATGCCCGTCAGCATCCATCGCTGTCTGCTATCGGCGGTGGAAGCGGCAGCCTCAAAGAAAGTGCCTGCCGCTTCGCCGCGAACCAGGCGAGTGAGCACATCCTTCTCGTGGCCGTTGGCAATCACTACAGGAACGCCCGCCGCAGTCGCGACCTTCGCCGCTTGAATCTTTGTCATCATGCCGCCGCGTCCGCGCACGCTCCCTGTTCCGCCTGCCAGGCTTTCTATCGCCGCATCGATGCGCTCGACCCGGGGGATGAGCTTCGCGGCAGCGTCTTTGCGCGGGTCGGCGGTGTAAAGACCATCGATATCGGTAAGAATCATGAGGAGGTCGGCGTGGACGACGGTAGCGACAACTGCCGAAAGGTTATCGTTATCGCCGAAGACATCTTCCCGGATCTCGCGCACGTCCACCACGTCGTTCTCATTGATGATAGGCACCACGCCAAGGCTCACGAGTCCTTCAAAGGTGTTACGAACGTTGAGATAGCTCTCCCTGTTGTCCAGGTCGCCCTTCGTGACAAGGGCCTGGGCCACCACGACCTTATGTTTATCGAACAGCTCCTGGTAGCGGTGCATCAGCCGCCCCTGGCCAACGGCGGCCATCATCTGCTTCAGCGCCACCTCGCGCCGCCCCTTCGGCAAAGCGAGGGCCTCCTGGCCGGCGGCGATTGCGCCGGAGGTTACTAGCAAAAGTTCCACCCCCTGCTTGCGCAGGCCTGCGATCTGGGCCACAAGGCCGGACATGAAGGAGGCGTCCAGCTTATCGCTGCCGCCCGTCAGCAGGTTGGTGCCAACCTTGGCCACAACCCGCCGGTATTTGAGGGAGCCGCCTGAAGATGCCATAGGCTATTCGACCCTGGTTCCTCTCGCACGCCAGATTCAAAAAGTATATCACTTTCAGGTGTAGCGCCCCCTGCCGCCGGCCTTGGTACAATGGTTCTGCACGGGGTCGCTCAGAGAGCGAACCCCCTTTTGCGTTGTCTCGGAGGAGAAGTTGAGCCTTCTAGGGCTGTTGGAAATCGCAGGGGAGATGCCCGGCTACCATGCCATCGAGCAGGCGCTGGTGAAGCAAGGCGCGCCTGCCTCGGCGACGGTCCTGGATGGGGCGAAGCCATTCCTGCTGGCCGCGCTCTGGCGCAGGAGCCGGCGGGCCATGCTGATTGTGACGGCGCGGCCAGAGGCGGCAAGACAACTGCACGAACAGCTGCTCGGCTATCTGGGAGAAACTGCCCCTGTGCTTCTCCTTCCTGAGCCCGACGCCTTTCACTACGAGCGCCTCGCCTCCGAACGCGTCACCATCCACCAGCGCCTGCGCGCCTTCAGCGCTTTGGCAGGCAGCACCAGCGAAGGCCCGCCGCTCGTTGTTGCCTCTGCCTATGCCGTCGCCGTGAAGACGCTGTCGCCAGCGCTGCTGCGTTCGGCGACACAGCGCGTCAAGCGCGGCGCAAAGGCCGACCTTATGACGCTGATGCGCTCCTGGGCAGCGGCGGGCTACGTGGTTGAAAGCGTGGTGGAGACGCCCGGCTCCATAAGCAAGCGCGGCGGCATCGTGGATATCTATCCGCCGACGAGCCCGCATCCCGTGCGCCTGGACTTCTTTGGCGATGTTGTGGAGAGCATCCGCTACTTCGATCCGCTCACACAGCGGTCGGAGGGCGACGTGCAGGAACTGGTGATCGCCCCCGCGACGGAGGTTATCGCCCCACCTGGGTGGAAGATGCCCGCGCTCAAGATTGACGCCCTGAACGCAACCGCTGCCGGACGATTCGCAGAGGACATTCGACGCCTTGCCGAGAGAGAGCCTTTTGACGAATCGGAGTTCTACCGCGGCCTGGTGGATGAGTCCTCGGGGCTGGCCTACCTTGGGAGTGACGCGATTCTCGTAGTCGACAATGCGTCACGGATACAGGAGGCCCTGGAGGAGATCGAATCGCAGGCTGGGGAATTGCGAGAACGCCTCATCAGCGACGGCGATCTTCCTCGTGACTTCCAATCTCCATTCCTCACCGGAGACGAACTATTGAGGAAGGTGCAGACAACTCAGCGGCGGCTCACGCTGGAGCCCTTCGCCGAGGAGGCATCTTCGTTGCCGTTCACCCAGGCGCCAGCCTATGCGGGACGCAGCCGCGCCATGGTGCAAGAGCTTGGTGCGGCAGCGCGCAAGGGCGACCGCATCGTCCTGGCAAGCCAGCAAGCGGCGCGTCTTACGGAACTGCTGCAAGAGAGTGGCGTGCCGACCGCATCGAGCCTCGATGCCTCTCCGGCAAAGGGCGTTGTCAGCATCGTGCACACCGGCCTCGCCGAAGGCTGGTCGCTCCCGGAACAGCGTGTAACGCTTCTCACCGATGCAGAAATCTTCGGCCTTGCGAAGCAGCGCCGCTACATCCGCCGCCGACCTGTGCAACGTCAATCGATCATGACTGACCTTACAGTCGGCGAGTATGTCGTCCACATCGACTATGGCGTCGGCAAGTTCATCGGGACGACGGTGCGAAAGACGGACGACCGCGAGCGCGAATACCTCACGATCGAATATGCCGATGGCGACCGCCTGCTCACGCCAACGGACCAGCTCGACCGCCTTACGCCATACATCGGCGCAAGCGATAAGCCGCCCTCCCTTACACGACTCGGCACCCAGGAGTGGACGCGACTCAAGGAGCGGGTGCGCGAATCGGCGGCAAAGGTGGCGAAGGAGCTTTTGGCCCTCTACGCCGCCAGGGAAGTTGTCCAAGGGCACGCCTTTCCCCCTGATGCGCCGTGGCAGAAGGAGATGGAGGCCGCCTTCCCCTACATCGAGACGCCGGACCAGATGAAGGCGATCAACGATGTGAAGGGCGATATGGAGAAGGCCAAGCCGATGGACCGCATCATCACCGGCGATGTCGGCTACGGCAAGACGGAGGTCGCGATCCGGGCAGCCTTCAAGACTGTCCTCGACGGGATGCAAGTTGCAATCCTCGTGCCCACGACGGTGCTGGCCTTGCAGCATCAAGAGACGTTCCGCCAGCGCATGGCCGCCTTCCCAACACGCGTCGAGATGCTTTCGCGCTTCGTCAGCGACAAGCGGCAAAAGGAGATCGTGGACGACCTAGCCGAGGGAAAAGTCGACATCGTTATCGGCACGCACCGCCTCCTGCAAAAGGACGTACAGTTCAAGAAACTGGGCCTTGTGGTTATCGATGAAGAACAGCGATTCGGCGTGGCGCACAAGGAACGGCTCAAGGGCTTGCGCCATGAGGTGGACGTCCTTTCGATGAGCGCCACGCCGATCCCTCGCACGCTCTATATGGCCCTGGCGGGCGTGCGCGATATGAGCGTCATGGAGACGCCGCCGGAGGAGCGCCAGCCCATCAAGACCTACGTCGCGCAGTTCGATGAGCGGATGATCCGCGACGCCGTCCTTCGCGAGATGGAGCGCGGCGGGCAGGTCTTCTTCGTCCACAATCGCGTCTACAACATCAGCGCCGTCGCCGAACGCCTCCAGCGGCTCGTGCCTGAGGCGCGCATCCTCATCGGCCACGGCCAGATGCCGGAGGAGATGCTGGAGAAGGTGATGCTCGATTTCCTCCAGGAGAAGGCAGACGTCCTTGTCTGCACAACCATCATCGAGTCGGGCCTCGATATGCCGAACGTCAACACCCTCATCGTGAACGACGCCGACCGCATGGGACTCTCGCAGCTCCACCAGCTGCGCGGGCGCGTCGGGCGTTCCGCCAACCGGGCCTATGCCTACTTCCTCTATAAGCCGGAGCGCCAGCTCACGGAGACGGCGGAGAAGCGCTTGCGCACCATCATGACGGCGACGGAGCTGGGCGCAGGCTTCAAGATCGCGCTGAAGGACTTAGAGATACGCGGCGCGGGAAATTTGCTCGGCATCGAACAGCACGGGCAGATCAGCTCTGTCGGGTTCGATTTGTATGTGCGCCTACTCGCCGAGGCAGTCGAAGAGCTTAAGCTGACACAGGCAGGCGAAACGATGCAGCGCGCGCCGCCAACCCCTGCGCCCATGATCGACCTGCCCGTTGCCGCGCACATCCCGGAGAGCTACATCGGCGATATGGGGACGCGGCTCACCGTCTACACGCGAATGGCCCACTTGAAGGAACCGACGGAAGTAGACGACATCGCGGAGGAGATGAAGGACCGCTTTGGGCCGTGGCCCGATTCGGTGGAGAACCTGTTGTTCATGCTGAAGGTGAAGCTGCTGGCACAAAAGGCGAACGTGCTCAGCGTCTCGACGCAGACGGGCGAGCTTGTGCTGACGGGCGACGAGAAGACGTGGGCGAATCTCCTTGGCGTTCAGCGCCCCTATGGCGACGGCGTGCGCATCGGCCATACGCGCGTGCGCCTGGACATCAACAAGCTGGGCAAACGCTGGCGTACAGTGCTGACGGCGCTTTTGGCGCAGGCGACGCCGAAGCAGAGGGAGAAGGTTGAGGCGGGGATTAGGGAATAAATAAATCTGAAGATAGATGGTTTAGAATCTCCAGGCGGTAGGCATAGGCAATGACAAAAACACACACCAAGCGTTGGGACGCGGCGACACACCTCAAAAGCAATGAGGCAATAGCAGCCTACCTCGAAGCAGCTATCGAAGACGGCGACCCCGCCGTTGTGACTGCGGCCCTTGGCGATATCGCCCGCTCCAAAGGTATGACGCGCATCGCTCGCAAGGCTGGACTCGGCCGCGAGAGCCTCTACAAAGCACTGTCCCCTGGGGGGAATCCGGAGTTCGCAACCGTCCTTCGCGTCGTTCAAGCTCTCGGCCTCAAACTTCGGGCCGTTCCCTCGAAATAACGATTCGCACGGTGCTGACCGCGCTCTTGGGGCAGGCGACGCTGAAGCAGCGGGAAGAGGTGGAGGCGGGGGCGAGAAACTAGCCCCCGCTGAGCGCACCAACAATCCGTATCTCATCCTTCGGCGCAAGCAGTAGCCCAAGATCAAAGGTCTGCTCGCCGTTGACGAAGATGCGGATGTGCTCGCGGATGTTGTCCTGCTCGTTGATGATGCGAAAGCGAAGGCCAGGGTAGCGCCTGTCCAGGTCGCGCATGGCTTCATCCAGCGTCGCACCCACAGCCTCCACCGTCTTCACCTTGCCGGTGTAGGAGTGCAACTGCGAGGGGATGTAAACCTTCATAGGGATTTTAGGGCGGGGCTGAGCCACGCCCCTACTTACAGCGTGGCGGCCTCGATGGCATAGATGTGGGGTAGGTTTTGCGCGATGCACTTCCATGACTTGCCCTCGTTCACACTCGCCCACACATCGCCGGTGGTTGTGCCGAAGTAGACGCCGACTGAACTATTCGCGTCAGTCGCCATCGCCTGGCGAAAGACGGTCCACCAGGCGTTCGCCTTCGGCAGGCCGTTCGCCATGCGCTTCCAGGATTTCCCGGCGTCGCTCGTCATGAAAACGGCGGGCTTGCCGTCAGGGCTTGTGCGAGGCCAGACGGCGGTGCCGTCCATCGGGAAGACCCACGCCGTGTTGGGGTCACGCGGGTGAACGACTATGGGAAACCCGATGTCGCCAACTTGCTTCGGCATCTTGAGACCGATGCGCTCCCATCTATCGCCGGGGCGGTCGATCTTGTAGATGCCTGTGTGCGCCTGCATATAGAGGCGGTCGGGCTTTGCCGGGTGAAGGACGACGCAGTGAGGGTCGTGACTCGGTGCGTCGTCGGCTTGTTCATCTGGAAGGAAGGCGTGCTTCATGCCCTTGATGAGAGGCGACCATGTTTTGCCCTGGTCCATCGTCTCATGGATGCCGCCGCTCGACATCCCTATGTACATGTGCCGCTTATCGCGCGGGTCGATGATGATGGAATGCATCTTCGGCCCGTCGGGTGTGCCGTCTTGGGCGCCGCCAGTCCACTTATCCCATCCCGGGTCGTCGTTGAAGCTTGCAACGCCTTCCCAGGTGACGCCGCCGTCTTCAGAGCGAAAGAGACCTTGGGGAGATGTGCCGGCATACCAGACGTTTGGCTCGGAGGCGTGGCCCGGCGTGAGCCAGAAGTTGTGCTTCACGACTTTTCCCGTCTCGCCTTCTTTCGCCTTTTTGAAGGCGGGCGGCTGCTTCGCCTCTTTCCACGTTTTGCCTCCGTCCACTGAGCGAAAGACTGATGGGCCGAGGTGTCCTGTAAAACCGGTCATAAGAAGCGTCTTGCCGTCGCGCGGGTCGAGCACCATGTGGTGGACGCCAGAGCCAAGCATGATGGGCCCGTTCACCTTCCAGCTCTTCCGGGAGCGGTCGCCGCGCAGGATAAAGCCGCCTTTTTTTGTCCCGATTAAGAGAGCGCTAGACCCAGCGGATGATTTCGATGCAGCCTTCTTCGCCTTCGTCTTTGCCATATATTGCCTCCCTATTCCTCTGTCAGTCTGGGTAATTCCGATAGCGACACGATGCGGTCAACGTCTGTATGCTCGAGCAGCAGATGATCGCGGTCAAGGAGCACCGGCTTGATGCCGACGCCGCGCGCGCCGACGATGTCGCCGGCGTACTGGTCGCCGACATGCATCGCCTCATGGGGCTTGACGCCCGCCTTCGCCAACGCCGCGAGAAAGATGGGCGGGTGAGGCTTCTCCACGCCCGCCGTCAGGGAGCTCACCACAAAGTCGAGGTATTGGGAGATGCCCAAATCGTCACAGAGTTGCTGCAGATCGCGGTAGATGTTGGAGATGACGCCGAGCTTGAGCCCTCGGACATCGAGCACTTCCAAGGTGGGAATCACATCGTCGTAGAGGGCCAGCTCAGAGGGCGCTTCACGGACCTTGCGCCAGATCTGCGCGGCAACGTCTGTTGTCACGTCGATGCCTGCGCCCTTCAAGATAAGCCGCTCGTACTCCGCGAAAAAGGCCGCCCGCTCCTCTTCAGGCCGCTTTTGGACGTGCCGTATGGCGTTCTGCTCCGTCATATATTTGTCGGCGGCGTTGTAGCCCTTCACGATGCCGTCGGGCGAAGGGTGGAAGCCAAAGGGCCTAGCGGCGGCGATCTGGATCTGTTCGCGCTGGGGATAGAAGCGACACAGCGTGTTATAGAGGTCGAAGAAGACGGCTTTGATCATGACGGTACGGCGCTCATGGTAAGATGCCGTCGCCCATTCTAGCACAGCGCTCCTGGGGTGACGCACCGCATGACGCTCGCTCGCTCCCTCATCCGTAATGCCCACAGTTTCCGGAACCGAGCCCTGGATTTCCTCTTCACGCCCCGCTGTGTCCAGTGTCAGCGCGAAGGCTCCTATGTGTGCCACAGATGCCTCGCCAAGGTTCGCAGGCTCTCAGGCGGCTACCGACCTGCGAGCACGACCACCACTGCCGGCGGCGCATGCATCACCGAGCGCATCGCGATCGATGGCGTCTACGCGCCATTCGCGATGGAAGGCGTGGTGC
>CAMAVV010000045.1 GCA_945861815.1 Thermoflexus hugenholtzii JAD2 | reverse complement strand
ATCGTTGAGTACTATGCTCGATAGGAGTACCGCTGTGACCACAGCTATCGAACCCACTGAGATGCAGATGCCGGTGCCCCAAGCCCCGGCGAAACCGAAGATTCAAAACGTCGAGGTATCGGACAACTACGGGAAGTTCGTCATAGAACCCCTGGAGCGCGGCTTTGGCGCAACCCTCGGCAACGCCCTGCGCCGTGTGCTGTTGAACTCCCTCAAAGGTGGCGCCATCAACGCCGTCCATATCGAGGGCATCCAACACGAATATTCTGCGATCCCCGGCATGAAGGAAGATGTCACGGAGTTTATCCTGAACGTGAAGGGCATCTGCCTTCGCGCCCACAGCGATAAGCCGGGCGCTCTTCGCCTCACCGTCCAGGGCCCAGGCCAGGTGACCGCAGGCGATATCCAGCCCTCCGCCGATTTCGAAGTTGTGAACCCGGAGCACTACCTGGCCAGCCTCGATTCCAGCAAGGCCAAGCTCTCCATTGAATTCAAGGTTGCCATCGGCAAGGGCTATGTCCCCGCCGTTCCCATCGAAGGCGCAGCCATCGGCGTTTTGCCGGTGGACACCATCTACACGCCCATCCGCAAGGTCAACTACCTCGTTGAAAAGACCCGCGTTGGCCAGGTGACTGACTTCGAGCGCCTCACCCTTGAGATTTGGACCAACGGCGCTAAGCACCCCGTGGAAGCCATCCGCGAGGCGGCTCAGATCCTCGTTGATTCCTTCTTTCAGTTCTCGATTCTGGGCAAGGAGCAAGAGGAAGGCAGCGCCCGTCCCGCTCTCACCCAGGCGATACCGACCGAGGTCTACAACATGCCTATCGAGAAGCTGGACCTCTCGGCGCGCACCCTCAACTGCCTCAAGCGCAGCAAAATCAACAAGGTCGGCGAAGTTCTTGAGAAGAACGCCGAAGAGCTTCTGCGCATCAAAAACTTCGGCGATAAGTCCCTCTCCGAGCTCTATGGCCGTCTGCGCTCCCTTGGCTACATGAAGGACGAAGAGCCGGAAGAAGAAGAGCCTATTGTGGCGGCGGAAGCTCCCGCGGCTACGGAGGCCGAAGCACCCACGCCCATCGGCGAAGCGGCGGCCAAGGCCCCCGATGTCGCCAAGCGAGAGAAGGACAAAACGCCCAAGGCCAAGGAGACCATCCGTGATCTCGGCGCCCTTCGCACCTTCTTTGGCGGCGAGCCAAAAGAGGGCGAGAACAAGTAGTACGAATCATACCTGCCTAAGGAACCTTTGCTATGGCTAAACATCGAAAATCCGGACGCCACCTCAGCCGCGACGCGAACGAGCGCAGGGCGCTCTTCCGCGCCCAGGTCACCGACTTCCTCCGCCTCGGGAAGGTCGTCACCACGGAGCCAAAGGCTAAGGAATTGCGCAGCATTGCCGAGAAGATGATTACCCTTGGCAAAGCAGGCGACCTCCATCGCCGCCGCCAAGCCCTCGCCTTCATCTATGACGAGAGCGTCGTTCAGACGCTCTTCACAGACATCGCTCCCAAATACAAGGAGCGTAACGGCGGCTATACCCGTATCGTCAAGCTGGGCCCTCGTAAGGGCGATAACGCCCAGATGGTCCAGATTGAGCTGGTGTAACGCGGCCCTCGTGCCGCCGCCGGCATGCACTTTAAGAAAATAGCCCTGGTGGTCGAGTACGACGGTACTCGATACTACGGCTTTCAAATACAGGCCCAGCCCCAAACGGTACAGGAGGCGCTGGAGCAGGCTGTCGCAAGCCTGACGGGCGAACGCACGCCAGTGCGCTGCGCCAGCAGGACAGACGCCGGTGTCCACGCCAAGAGGCAAGTGGTCAGCTTTCGCACAAAGGCGACTCATCCGATGGAGACCTTCGTAAAAGGGTTGAACCACTACCTTCCGGAAGACATCAAGGTGATGGAGGCCCACGCCATCCCGTTCTTGTTTGATGTCCGAACCTCGGCGATCGGCAGAGAATACGAGTATCACATCTTGAATCGTAAGACTCCCTCGCCCCTCATGCGTCACCGCGCATACCACGTCCATCGCAAGCTCAACCTCACGGCGATGCGGCGCGGCGCAAAGGTGCTCCTCAGCCTCAGGGACTTCGCTCCCTTCGCAGGGAGCGCGCTCCCCAAGGGCGCAAGCACAAAGCGGCGGCTCACGAAGGCGCAGTTCGCGAAGAAGGGCGAAATGATCACCTTCACGGTTGCAGGGGATTCATTCCTGCACCAGCAGGTGCGGCGGATGGCAGGAGCGCTTCTCGATTTGGGGATGGGAAAGACGACTCTCGAGCAGTTCGAAAAGACTGCGCGAGAGGGCAAGCGCGGCTCGGCAGGCCCCACACTGCCGGCCCATGGACTGTATTTGATGGATGTGATCTTTACGCAGTTTCCGCCCCAGTCAGGGAAACTGTAGGGGCGGCCCCAATGGTCGCCCAAGAAAAAATGTAGCAGAGAGAGAAGTCATGAACGCTGTAACGAAGACATATGTTCCGAAGGCCGCTGATATCAGGCGGAACTGGCGCGTCATCGATGCCACTGGCAAGACCTTGGGCCGCCTGGCCTCTGAGGCCGCCGCCATCATTCGTGGCAAAGACAAGCCCTCCTTCACCCCGTATCTGGACACCGGCGATTTTGTGATCGTGGTGAATGCGGCGAAGATTCGCGTCTCAGCGGACAAGGTCCATACGAAGATGTACTACCGCCACAGCCTCTACCCGGGCTCTCTCAGAGAAGAGCCATTGGGCAAGTTGCTCGCCAAAAGCCCCCGCAAAGTCGTCGAATATGCGGTGTGGGGTATGCTTCCCAAAGGACGCCTTGGCCGTCAGCTCATCAAGAAGCTGAAAGTCTATGCCGAGGGCAAGCATCCCCACGGCGCTCAGGCCAGTGAGTTGGCGCTTCCCACCAAGCCCGGCAAGCCTGGCAAGAAGCCCCGGCCCGTCCACGCCGTGAAACCCGCCAGACCCTCGGTGGAAGCGCCCAAGGCCGTGGCGAAGGCCGCGCCACCTGCAAAGGCCGCGCCATCTGCAAAGGTTGCGTCTGCCGCACCACCTGCTGCCAAGCCCGCTCCCGCCCCCGCCGCTTCTGCTGCCCCCTCTGCGCCTGTGGCAGCGGCGTCTCCTGCCCATGCCGCCGCTCCTGTAGACACCACACCACTGACTCCCCCTGCGCCCAAGACGCGCTCGCGCAAGGCCCAGGAAGAAACCAAGAAAGACCAGAAATAAGGAGGAGTAGATGACAACAAGTCATCAAGCTCTCTATCGCGGTACCGGTCGTCGCAAAACGGCCAGAGCACAGGTTAAGCTGACCCCTGGCGGCGGCGCTGTCGTCATCAACGGCAAGCCCCTGGAGCAGGCGATCCCCCTGGCCCATCTGCGCAACATCGTCACCGAGCCCCTGCGCCTGACGAACGTCCTCAAGAAGTACAACGCTGTGGTCAAGGTCGAAGGTGGGGGCTATAACGCCCAAGCCATCGCCATTCGCCACGGCATCTCCCGCGCCCTCTTGGAGATCGACAAGACCTTCCGCCCTGCTCTCAAAGCCCAGGGCTTCCTGACCCGCGATTCCCGGGAGAAAGAGCGCAAGAAGTACGGCCTCAAGCGCGCACGCAAGGCGCCTCAGTACACCAAGCGCTAATTCCGCTCACATATCGACAAAAAGAGAGGCCCGCCATTTGGCGGGCCTCTCTTTTTGTTCTGTCTTCCCGATTTCCTATGTTCCTGTCGTCCTTGCCCCTTGCTTCCTGCTCCTCCCCTAATCCCTTGGCAGCCCCAACCCTCGCTGGCCGATGATGTTTCGCTGTATCTCTGACGTCCCGGCTGCGATAGTCGCCGAGATGCTGCTCAGATACTGGTTCTGAATGCGCGCCTGTATCTGGCCTAGCTCCGAGGTGCTCTCCACCTGGCCGGCAAGCCCAAGGATGCGCATGCCGGTGATGGCGGCGCCTTGCTGCACCTCCGAGCCAAAGACCTTGGCGATGGAGGCCTCCATGCTGGGGACCTTCCCCTGATTCTGGATCCACGCCACCCGGTACGCGAACTTGCGCTGTATCTCCACGCGTATCGCCATGTCCGCCAGGAGGTGCTTCACGATAGGGTCGGTGATGAGTGCTTTCCCATTGCGCTTGGCCTGCGCGGCGAACTGCGTCGCCAGGCGGAGCGTCTTGCCGCCATACGCCGCATAGGCGATGCCCGACCGCTCGAAATCCAGGGCGACGGCCAGGATATACCAGCCCTTGTTCTCTTCGCCCACCAGGTTCTTCACTGGCACCCGCGCATTGTCGAAGAATATCTCATTGAAGGACTTCGCCCCCGCCATATTCACGATGGGTCGCGCCTTCACCCCAGGGGTCTTCATATCCACAAGCAGCATGCTGATGCCCTTGTGCTTCGGCGCATTCGGGTCCGTGCGCACTGCGAGCCAGCACCAGTCTGAGACGTGGGCGGCGCTATTCCATATCTTCTGGCCGTTGATGACAAAGTGGTCCCCATCCCGGACGGCGCGCGTCTGGAGGCTCGCCAGGTCGGAGCCTGCTCCAGGTTCGCTATAGCCCGTGCACCACCACCGCTCGCCCTTGGCGATGGGTGGCAGATGCTCTCGCTTCTGCTCTTCAGTCCCGTAGAGGATGACCGTCGGGCCGACCCACTGCGTGCCGCCGATGCCCATCGTCGTCCCTGGGACGCCGTTGTACATCATCTCTTCCTGGAAGATCGTCTGCTCGATGATGGAGCGCTCCTGGCCGCCGTATTGCTTCTTCCAGGCCAAGGTAAGCCAGCCCTTCTTCGCCAGCCGCTTTGCCATATCCTTGGTGACGTCGAAATAGGCCGGGTCGAACTGCTCCTCCCGGTCGATGCCGAGCCAGTTCTTGGGAAGGTTCTCCTTCATCCATTGGCGGATTTCCGAACGAAACTGTTCTTCTTTAGGCGAGAATCGAAAGTCCACGGGCTCCTCCGGCTATCGCTGGGCGAGGCGTTCTTTTATCCAGCTGAGGTTAGGGATGGGGGTTGGGTCAACGCCGCGGCGTATCGCTAGATAATAGCTGACGTAATCGCCGAATAACACTGAGGTCAGGATATGCGCGAGCAGTCCTTTACCCCTGGCCTCCACAACGTCTGTCGCCACACCTGACTTGTTCAAAAGCTCTGTCGTCACTGCGATGCGGCGTTTTATCTGGGGCTGGAAGCGTGCGCTGCTGAGGAAGATGACGATGTGTCGTCCAGGCGCGCCCTCGGGCAGCGTCACCCCTTCGATGGCGTTGTGGTCGAACTCAGGAAGCGCATCGTAATAGGCCCACGACTTTGCATTCTCCTCGACCTGTGTCTTCCACCGTCGCGCTGTGCCTGTCAGGTGCTCTGCGCCACATATCACGACCGTCCTATCGCCGATCTTCTCTGCAAGCTGTTTCGCCGGGTTTAGCGCCGTTGGCGCCCTGGGATGCAGTTCCTTGCCAAGCTTCTCCATCTCGGCGAGCGCCTCTTTCACATGGCCGTCCAAACGCTTAGAGAGGCCGAGGTTTTGCGCGATTGCCAACACTGGCATGATGCCGTATCCGATGGCGGCCCGCGGCTGGCTCTCGTAACCGATTGGGAACACTGGCAGCCCCTTTGCCTTGCACAGCTTTCCCAGCTGGCCGCCGCGCGTCACGGCCACGCCCAGAGCGCCCTTCGCCAAGGAATCAGTGAATGCGCTAAGGCACTCCGCTGTCTTCCCGGAGTAGCTTGCGCCGATGACCAGCGTGCGCCTGTCCACCTTGGGCGGCGCGCCATAGTCGCGATGGACGGAAAGCGCCGGGCCGTCTGAAGCCTTGAAGAAATCGGAGGCCAGTTCGCCGCCGATGGCGGAGCCGCCCATGCCGGCAACGACGATGCGCTCAGCCTTACGATAGCTGGCGGGCAACGTGAGGGAGAGGGCTTCGCTCCAGGCATGGGTGCACTGCTTAGGCAACGCTTCGATATGCCTGCCCATGCCTGCAGGGTCAAGCTTGGCATAGAGCGCCGGGTCGTCGAGTTGTGCCTTCATGCGCCTGTGAGCCTGCGTGTTTCTGCGAGAAGTGTCTGCACCCGCTCAGGGCTCGTCGTTTCGCAATAGATGCGCAGGAGCGGCTCTGTGCCGGAGAAACGGATAAGCGACCACGAACCGTCCTCCAGCCTGAACCGCCTGCCGTCAAAGGTGTCTATGCCTATGACCTTCGACCCGCTAAGCGTTGATGGCTTGCTGTCGTTCAGGCGTTTGATGATTGCGTCGCGCTGCGCAGGATCGAAGGTGATGTCATAGCGGTCGTAGTGGTGCGGCCCCACCTTTTTGTAGAGATAATCGATAAGCTCAGACGGCTTCTTCTTCAGCTTGACCATCATGGAAAGGATGAAGAGGCCGGAGAGGATGCCGTCGCGCTCCGGGATATGCCCTGCAAATCCATAGCCGCCGCTCTCCTCGCCGCCAAGCATCGCCTTCTCTTTCATCATGATCGGCCCGATATATTTGAAGCCAACCGGCGTTTCAAAGACTGGTACCTTGTACAGTTCGCCCAGGCGGAAAAGCATGCTGCTCGTCGTGATGGATTTGACGATGGGGGCGCGCTTCTCCTGGACATCGAGCAGGTAGAGCGCCAGGAGGGAAATCGTTTGCAGCTGGGTCACAAAGTTCCCATGCTCGTCCATAAGGCCCAGGCGGTCCGCGTCCCCGTCGGTGGCGATGCCGACGTCTGCCTTGTGGTCGCGAACGGCCTTGGCCAGTGCCTGGAGGTTTTGTGTGATCGGCTCAGGTTGCGCCATCCCAGGGAAGGCGGGGTTGCGCTCGCCGTGGATCTCGATGACCTGCGCCTTCCCGCCGCGAAGGAGATGTGTGATATACCCTGCGCCAGCGCCATACATCGAATCGACGACGATCTTTAGCGGCGACTGCTTAATCTCATCCAGGTTGACCAGCTTCCCCATCTGCGTGAGGTAGGCTGGCGCTGGGTCGAAGCGCTCCAGCAGGCCCTTCTTTTCAGCCTCTGCCAAGGGCATGCGCTTCACCTGCCCGGACTGCTGTCCCCGGCTGATATGCCCCTCAATCTCCGCCACGATTTCCGGGGAGGCGCTGCCGCCGTAGTCGGGTTTTACCTTGAAGCCGTTGTACGTGCCAGGGTTGTGGCTGGCGGTGATGACGATGCCCCCGGTCGCCTTGCGTTGCACCAGATTAAAGCTGGCGACGGGCGTCGGGCAGGCCCTGTCCGCGAGAAGGACGCGGATGCCGTTGCCGCAGAGGACCTCGGCTGCCGCGTCTGCGAAATGCTCCGAGGCGAACCGGGTATCGTAGCCGACCACGAGACCTTTTTCCGGCTGTCCCTTCTGGCGGAAATAGTCTGCGACACCCTGGGCGCAGTAGCGGACGTTCTCAAACGTATAGTCCTCGCCGATGATTGCGCGCCAGCCGTCGGTGCCGAACTTGATTGGCTTTATGGCCATCGGACTCGTGCTCCTTGCGCCTCCGTCACGCTATGCCGCCTACCTGAACAGTTGCCCCCGGTGCCAGGTTCGCGCCATCGCTGATGCGCGCCCCTTCGCCGATGACGGCTCCCCGCAGTATCGCACGTTTGCCCACCGTGACGCCCTTGGCGATGGAAGTTGCCTCTACCACTGCTTCTTCGCCGATGATGACGCCATCCCACAGCACGACGTTTGCCAGGCGTGCGCCGCGCTGGACCAAACAGTTGCGCCCTATCACCGCGGGGCCTGTGATTTGCGCGCCCGCCTCGATCGTGCACCCGTCTCCCAAGATTACCGGGCCTGTAAGAGAGGCGTTCGGCGCGATGCGAACATTGAGGCCCTTGCGTACTTCGCCAGGAGACAGCCTGCCCTCATCGCTCAGCGTCGCCCTGCCCTCCAGGATGTCCTGGTGGATGCGAAGGTAGCTTGCTGGCGTGCCGACGTCGTTCCAGTAGCAGGGTGGAGCGTACGCATGCATCGGCGCGCCGATCTCGAGGAGTTTTGGGAAGAGGCCCTTTTCGAACATATGGTATTCGCCAGGGGGTACATGCGTGAGCACCTGTGGCTCCAGCACATAGCAGCCGCCGTTGATCGTGTTCGCCCGGACCTCTTCCTTCTTTGGCTTCTCGGTGAACCTGGTGATACGGCTCTCTCCAGTCGTCTCAACGACTCCGAAACGGGTCGGGTCGTCGACGCGCACCAGGAAGAGCGTTGCCGTAGACTTCTTCTCCCGGTGCAGCCTCTGCATCGCCGTCAGGTCCATGTCCGTCACGATGTCGCCGTTGAAGACGAGGAATGTCCCTTTGATGAGACGCTCAAGGTGTTTCACGGCCCCGGCCGTGCCGAGCGGCGCCTCTTCTATGGAATAGATGATGCGCACACCGATGCCTCTGCCATCGCCAAAGGCGTCCTGGATCGCAGTGGGCAGGTAACCCAAGGCAAGGATGACTTCAGTCACGCCGTGGGCCTTGAGATAAGCCAGCATCCGTTCGAGGAACGGCTTGTTCACAAGCGGAATCATCGGCTTGGGCAGGTTAGAGGTTAGCGGCCTAAGCCGAGTCCCTTGGCCTCCTGCCAGAATAACCGCTTGCATGGGTGAGCTACCTGGGGAGTCTAGGCCTTCGCTGCGCCTGCCTTGGCCGTTGCGGCGGTGGAGCGCTTGCCCTTCGCAGCTGCGAGTCCCGCATCGGCGCGCAGCCCCGCAGCCTTTGCCGTCTCCTCCCAGGGGAAGTGCACATCGTCCCGGCCAAAGTGGCCGTAGGACGCCGAGGGGAGATAGATGGGGCGGCGCAGGCGCAGGTCGCGGATGATGGCGGCGGGGCGCAGGTCGAAGTGCTTGTTGATGAGCTGTAGTATCTTCTCGTCGGGGATCTTGTTTGTGCCGTAGGTCTCGATGGAGATGGAGATCGGCTTCGCGACGCCGATGGCGTAGGAGACCTGGATCTCGAGGCGGTCTGCCAGGCCGGCGGCCACGACGTTCTTTGCCACCCAGCGCGCCGCATATGCCCCGGAACGGTCAACCTTTGTGGGGTCTTTGCCGGAGAATGCGCCGCCGCCGTGCCGCGCCATGCCGCCGTAGGTATCCACAAGGATCTTGCGGCCGGTAAGGCCCGCATCGCCGGTTGGCCCGCCGATGACGAAGCGCCCTGTGGGGTTCACGTATATCTTGGTGTCCTTGGTGCGCAGGTGTTTGGGGATGATGGGCTTGATGACCTCTTCCGTCACGTCCCTGCGGATCACGTCCATCGAGACCTCAGGCGCGTGCTGTGCGCTGACGACGACTGCCGTGACTGCCTTCGGCACACCGTGGTCGAACTCGATGGTCACCTGGGACTTGCCGTCGGGGCGCAGGTAGGGGAGCGACTGCGTCTTGCGTAGCTCCGCCAGGCGGTGCGTGAGCTTGTGCGCCAGGAAGATCGGCAGCGGCATAAAGGTGCCCGGAGAAAAGGGCTCGCTCTCGGTGCACGCAAAGCCAACCATCATGCCCTGATCGCCCGCGCCTATCTTGTCGGGGTCCTCTTCGCCATTGTCGCTGCTCTTGCTCTTCGCCTCCATCGACTTATCGACGCCGAGGGCGATATCTCCCGATTGCTCTTTGAGGGAGACGAGCACGCCGCAGCTCTGGAAGTCGATGCCGTACTCTGGCTTCACATAGCCTGCTCGCCGTATCGCTTCGCGAACAACCTTCGGGATATCCACATACCCTTCG
>CAMAVV010000044.1 GCA_945861815.1 Thermoflexus hugenholtzii JAD2 | reverse complement strand
ATTGCTTGCTATCGGTCTCGGTCTATTGTTTCTCGCGGCAATTTTGAAGAACGAATAATTTGACTCAAAAGTTTGAATCATTTCCCTCTCCCATTTCTCGGGCAGAGCCTCGATTTGTCGGGCAATCGACAATAATCGGGCAAAGCCCCTGAGAGGAGAGGGACGCTACGTTGACTATAACGAATGCGTTTGCCTACGCAAGCGAAATGCCCCTTCCCTCCCAGGGAAGGGGTTAGGGGTTAGGTCGGCCCTTCCCCCTCGGTTCCGGTCAGGGGGTAGATAACAGTGGTCATAATAGAGATAGACAGATATGGTGAGGTGAACAAGGAGACTATGTACGGTGGCTATGGCGGAGCAGGACAGGGGATATGGATGGCGGCGCGGCCTCCGAAGGCTCAGGCCTTTGAGATTGCAGAGCGCATCAAGCGCGATGAGCACTTCGCGCGGGACAAGGGCGGACGCCTCTATCGCTACTTCGAGGGCGTCTACCTGGACGACGGCGAGGAGTTCGTGAAGCGCAAGTGTAAGGAGACCTTGGAGGAGACGGGCTTCATCGACTCCTGGTCCTCCGGCAAGGCCGCCGAGGTGGTCGAATACATACGCGTCGATGCGTGGACGCTTTTTCTCAAGCCCTATCTCGACAAGCTCAACCTGAAGAATGGCCTGCTGTACCTGGAGACGCGGGAGCTGAAACCCCATTCGCCAACGTACACCACCACGGTGCAGCTCCCGGTGGCCTACGACCCTTCGGCGACCTGTCCCAACTGGCTGCGCTTCGCCACCGACTGGTTCGGCGAAAGCGGCCCTACCCTTATCGCCGAGGTCGCCGCCTGGCTCATGACGCCCGACATGAGTTTGCAAAAGGCGCTCCTTTTCCTGGGCGAAGGCGGCGAGGGGAAGAGCCGCCTCCTGGCCGCCCTGCGCGCCTTTCTGGGCAGGCGCAACGTCAGCAACATCGCCCTGCACCAGCTGGAGGCCGATAAGTTCAAGGCAGCGCGTCTCTCGGGGAAGCTGGCCAACTTCTACGCCGACCTGCCCTCGGCCTACCTCGCAGGGACGAGCATGTTCAAGAACAGCGTCGCCGGCGACGCCATCACCGGCGAGCATAAGTTCAAGGAGAGCTTCGACTTCGAACCCTTCGCGCGCCTCGTCTTCTCCGCCAACGCGCCGCCGCGTTCCCCCGACTCCTCGCCTGCCTTCTTCGACAGGTGGATCGTCTGCCGCTTCCAGCGCCGCTACCGCGACGAGCCTGACCAGCTGCCACCCGGCGAGATCGACAAGCTCCTGGCCGACCCTGGCGAATTGAGCGGCCTTCTGAACCTCGCCATAGAGGCGCTCCCCCGCTTGCGCCGGCGCGGCTTCACCATCACCCCTGCGATGCAGGAGGCCCACAACGAGTTCGTGGAGGCGACGGACCCTTTTATCGTTTGGCTCAATGGGAACACGGTGGACGAGGCGGAGGCCTTCACCCCCTGCGGCGAGTTCATGGACGCCTATAGGGCGTACACGCTGACCCACGGCCTGGGCGTGAGTGTGACGAAGCATGCCATTGGCAACGCTCTCAAACGCGCCAGGCCGAAGGTGCGATTGGCGCAGAAGGCAGTGAACGGCAAGATGGTCTGGTCATATGTTGGCATTGGGTTACATAAGCACAGTGGCAACTCACGTAACTCACACGACTCACAGGTTTTTCCTATTTCTATTCAATCGCACGAGGCTGGGTCAGGAAATGTAGAAGAAGATAGAGGAAAATCTGTGAGTTCCGTGAGTCCTGTGAGTACGCCATCGCCGCTGGTGGCAGAGGCGCTGCGCATGGGAGGGAGGGTGGTATCGAGCTGACCCATGTTTTCTTTGGGCATGGCAAGTCGCGTCAACTAATGGAGGTGCTGGGGTGAGAGTACGGAGAGGATCAAAGATGTGTGGATAAACCAAGTCCGCCGCACTCAAGGTTTTGGTTATAGACACAAGCGGGAACAAGGAGGCGAGCGACGTGATTGGCGGTCTGTGGTAACATCACAAAGTCAAAAGGGGCCACTATGCAACAGAACCTAAAGCGCGCATACGAGTACTACATCGCCCACCAAGAAGAGTTAGCGAAGCAGCATCGTGGGAAGGTCTTGGTGATCAAGGGGCAGAAGGTCATAGGCGTGTATGAATCTGAGATTGAAGCTGTAAAGAAGACGTCCCTTATACATGAGATGGGGACCTTTCTCGTCCAGAAGGCTGAGCCCCTAGGGAAGTCTGCACCGCAGAGTTTCCATTCTCGGGTCGCATTCAAATAAAACGGGCCGGGGATGCTTCCTAAGACTATCCAGATCCAGTACAAGTCATTCACCACGCGTCATCGCGGCCGTGCGAACGTACTCAAGACACCTGTTCAGGTGGCTGAAGCGTTCGACCCCAAGACTGTGGCAGCTCCTCCCTCGACTAAACAGTACACTGGCATCTGGGACACCGGGGCGACAAACTCAGTTATCACTCAAAACGTGATAGACGCTTGTCAGCTCAAGCCGACTGGCATCACACAGGTCAGTACAGCTTCAGGCGTAGTTATAACCGAAACATACCTGGTTGCCATGATGCTGCCCAACCACGTTGGATTTCCTCAGGTGAGAGTGACCAAAGGCAACCTGACTCCAGACGCGGATCTCCTGATTGGGATGGATATCATTGGTACTGGGGACTTTGCCGTGACGCATCTGAACGGTATCACAGTCTTTTCGTTCAGGGTCCCTTCATTCGAATGCATAGACTTTGTGCAGGCTGCCAATCAAGCTGCTGGCAAAAAATTGATGGCAGATGGGGGAGACAAAGTAGGGCGCAACGAACCATGCCCGTGCGGAAGCGGCCAAAAGTACAAGCGCTGCCATGGCAAGTAGAGTGACGTTACCGTCCTAGCTATTTGTCATTCTTTGGAGAGGTCTCCACACCCTCCGCATCTGCTATCCTTTTCCCCGGCATCTCACCGGGGAGGCTTTATGAGGCGCGTTGCGGTCACAGGCGTCAGCGGCTACATCGGCGCGCAGCTCTTGCGGCGGCTGGCGGCGCACCCCGGCGTCGAGGCGGTCATCGGCATAGACACGCGCCCGCCTGTGGCGCCGCCCGCCAAGCTCACCTTCCTCCAGCGCGATATCACCCAGCCCTTCGAAAGCCTCTTCGCACAGCACAAGGTGGACGCCGCGGTGCACCTCGCCTTCGTCGTCGCGCCGACGCGCAGGGAGGCCTGGGCCGCCAAGATCAACATCGACGGCACAAAGCACTTCCTCCAGGCATGCGCCTCGGGCGGCGTCGGCTATGCGCTGTACCTGGGCAGCACCGCTGCCTATGGCGCCCACGCCGATAACCCCGTCCCTCTCACAGAAGAGTCGCCCTTGCGCCCAAACCAGCGCTTCCAGTACTCGCGCGACAAGGCGGCGACGGAACGCCTCTTTGCCGACTTCGCCGCCGCTAACCCTGGCGCGAAGGTCGCGGTTCTGCGCGGCTGCCCGGTGATGGGGCCCGGCGGCGCGAAGGCCATCGGCGCGAAGGTCTTTCAGCCTGTGATGGTGCGCATCGCAGGCCACAACCCGCCGGTGCAGTACCTCCATGAAGACGACCTTATCGATATCCTCGTCATGCTGTTGGAGCGCCGGACGCCCGGCGTCTACAACGTCGCCGGAGACGGCACGGTGCCCTACACCCAGGTGGCGAAGATGGCCAAGCGGCCCATGGTCGCCGTCCCCAAGTCGCTCCTTGGCGGGGTGATGGACGTAGCCTGGAAGCTGCGCCTGCAATCGCAATCGAACTCCTCCGGCCTCGACTTCATCGCCTACCCATGGGTCGCCGGCAACGAGAAGCTCAAGCAGGCCACGGGCTTTCGCTATCGCTATTCGACGGAGCAGACGATCGAGGCCTTTCTGCGCGGGGCGAAGCGCTCGTGAGGTTGCACGTCGCCCTCACGCCTGCGAACCTCAAGGGCCTCGACCTTCCCTCATGGCGCGCCGTCGTCATCGACGTCACCCGCGCCACTTCGACGATCAGCCAGGCCATCGCCAGTGGCGCACGTCGCGTCATCCCTGTCGCCACCATCGCAGAGGCGAGGCGCGTCAAGGCGAGGCTCTCCCCTGAAGTTGCGCTCCTTGGCGGCGAGCGTCACGGCCTGCGCATCAAGGGTTTCGACCTGGGTAACTCGCCCCGCGACTACACGGCCAAGGTGGTGAAGGGGAAGTCGATCGTCTTCACGACGACGAACGGGACGCTGGCGCTCAAGGCGACGGCGAAGGCGAGGGAGACCCTTGCCGGGAGCTTCCTCAACCAGGGGGCCATCGTGCGCTACCTGGCGAAGGGTCACGGCGATATCGTCCTTGTCTGCGCTGGCCGCGAGAAGGCGCCTGTGCTGGACGATACGGTGTGCGCGGGGGCCTACGTGGCGAGATTGCTGGATGCGATTGGCGATGCAGCGCCTACCGAAGAGGCGGCATATGCCCTCTCTCTCTATGAAGGCTATCGCGGTCGTGTGGCCGCCGCCCTTCGCGAATCGCCTTCAGGCAAGGCGCTAGCCGCCTCCGGCCTCGCGCGCGACCTTGCCGATTGCGCCAAGGTTGACGCGCTGAAGGCCGTCCCCGCCCTTGTGCGCGGCGAAGTCATAAAGCTAAAGTAGGCACATGCTCAACGTCGTGCTCGTCGGCGTCGGCGGGGCTGTCGGCTCCATCCTGCGCTATGGCCTTAGCACCTGGGTCATGAGCGGCGGGAAGTCGTTCCCCTACGGGACCCTGGCCGTCAACGTCCTCGGCTGCTTCGCCATCGGCCTCATCCTCGGCCTCGCGGAGAGCCACGACTTCATCAGTAGCCACACGCGCCTGCTGCTGACTACCGGCCTTCTTGGCGGCTTCACCACCTTCTCGGCCTTCGGCTTCGAGACCTTCGCCCTCCTGCGCGACGAGCGCATCGCCGCCGCCATCGCGAACGTCGTGCTTCAAGTGGTCCTGGGCCTGCTGGCAGTGTGGGCGGGCCACCAGCTGAGCCGGGCGTTTGGGAGCTAGGCGCAGGGGGCTCTGTCTATTCGACCTCTCCCTTAATCCCTCTCCCACAGGAGAGGGACATTTCGATGTCTACAACAAACGCCTTTGTGTACGCAAGCGAAATACCCCTTCCTTCTCAGGGAATGGGTTAGGTCGCCTACTCCCGCCGCCCCCTCCAAAACCTGTACCTCGCCGCCAGCGCGCCGATGGCCTGCTCCACCGCGTAGGCGTAGGCAGGGATGCCGTTCGCCTCTAGCAATCGCACCGCATCCTCCACCTCCACATCGCCTGCCAGGCCCACCACCACCGGCTTCACGATACCCTTGCCCTTCGCCTCTTTGACCAGATCGATAAGCATCTTGGCGAAGGCCAGCGGCGGCGCAAGGGGCGTGTGCCAGTAGCCGAAGACCAGGGCGTGCACCCGGCTATCGTTGAGCGCCAGGGAGATGACCTTGCGGTACGTCTCCGCGCCTTCGCCGCCTGTCACGTCGATGGGGTTGTTCACCGAGCCGAAGGGCGGGATGCAGGCCTTCATCGCCTGCTGTAGGTCGGGCGGCAGGGGCGGCAGGCGCAAGCCGTGGTCGGCGCAAGCGTCCGCCATCAGCACGCCAAGGCCACCGGCGCCGCAGACGATGAGGACGTTTTCGCCTGCCGGGTCAGGGAGCAGTTGCAAGGCGCGGGACCAATCGAGGAGGTCCTCCAACGTGCGCGCGCGGATGAGGCCCGATTGGCGGAAGGCGGCGTCGTACACTCGGTCTTCGCCTGCCAGGGAGGCGGTGTGCGACGAGGCGGCCTTTGCCCCGGCGCTGCTCCGCCCGCCCTTCAGCACCACCACGGGCTTGACCTTCGATATGCGCTTCGCCGTCTCCATGAAGGCGCGCCCGTCTTTCAGCCCTTCGATGTGCAGGGCGATGACCTGTGTGTTCGGGTCCTGGCCGAAGAACTCCAGCGCGTCGCTATCGTCGATATCGGCCTTGTTTCCCAGGCCCACGATGGCGGAGACGCCCATGCGCCGCGAGCGGCTATATCCAAGGATGGCGTTCGCCACGCCGCCGCTTTGGGAGACGAGGGCGACGCCGCCAGGCTCGGTGTAGGGCATGGCGAAGGTGGCGCAGAGCTTGAGCGGGGTGTAGAAATAACCGTAGATGTTAGGGCCGAGGATGCGCAGGTTGTTGGCGCGGGCCGCCTTCACCAACTCGTCCTGTAAGGCGCGCTGGCCCACCTCGGCAAAGCCTGAGCTGATGACCACCAGCCCGGCAATGCCCTTCTTCCCGGCGGCAGGCGCAAGCCCGGCGATGGCGGGCGCGGGGATGGCGACCACCGCCACATCGGTGTCGCCGGGCACCGCCTCCAGCGAGGGGTAGCACGTGAGGCCGGCGACTTCGGGGAAGTTGGGGTTGACTGGGTAGATATTGCCTGTGAACCCGGCGTTCTTGAGGTTGTTGACGATAAGGTTGCCGAGCTTGCCTGGGGTCGGCGAGGCGCCTACCACGGCGACGCCGCGCGGCATGAAGATACGCCGCAGCTGGGCGATGCGCTCCTCTCGGGTTGCTGGCAGCGGCATAGGGCCCCCTTCGCCTGACGCTCTCTTCTGTGCCTAGTATAGCGGCGGTGTCTCACCCACCTAGGTGATTTGTCACGCGCTCGCCTCTATTTCTGTTGAATAACCGGGCGCTGGCCCGTACAATCGTCCTGCGAAGTCCCTAGGGTTCCTCCCCCAATCATCCCCACCGGCGGCTGTATGACACCATCTACAACGGCCCGGTCGCCGGGCAAGCCTCTTTCGACGCGTGCGCTTTCTACAAAAAAGGTCGTCGTCATTGGCGGCGGCACGGGCAGCTTCACTATCCTCTCGGGGCTGAAGCGCTACCCGGTGCACCTCACCGCCGTCGTCACCATGACCGATAGCGGCGGCAGTTCAGGCCGCCTGCGCGACGAGTTTGGCATCCTGCCGCCCGGCGACCTTCGCCAGTGCCTCCTCGCCTTGACGCCGGACGACCATGCCCGCGCGACGCTGAAGAGCCTCCTGGAGTACCGGTTCGACACAGGGAACGGCTTGACCGGCCACAGTTTCGGCAACCTCTTCCTCACTGTGCTCACCAACCTCGCCGGGGGGACGGACAAGGCCGTTGACGAGATGGGACGCCTCCTTGGCATCAAAGGCCGTGTGCTCCCGGTGACGCTCACCAACACGAACCTGTGCGCAAAGCTGAAGAACGGCAAGACGGTGGTGGGCGAAGCGCACCTGGACATACGGACCCTGGACCCCGATGTTCCCATCGACTACGTCTACCTTCAGCAGAAGGCTACCGTGCTGCCGGAAACGGCGCGTGCTATAGAGGAGGCCGATGTTGTCGTCATCGGCCCCGGCGACCTCTACACCAGCATCGTTCCTAACCTCCTGGTGACGGGCGTGCCCCAGGCGATACAGCGCTCGCGCGCCAAGACGGTCTACATCTGCAACCTTATGACCAAGCACGGCGAAACTGACGGCTTCAAGGCCTCCGACTACATCAAAGAGATCCAGCGCTACCTTGGCAACCACGGGACGCTGGACAGCGTTTTGGTAAACACGTCGCAGATGCCGAAGTCTGCCATCGCCCGGTACACCGCTGAAAAGGCGCACCCCGTCGTCGTCGATAAAGCAGTGTGCGAAGGGTTAGTCTCCCGCGTCATCGGCAGGCCACTGCTCGCGGCGGGTAAGTTCGTCCGCCACGACCAGGATGCCCTCGCAAAGGCGGTCATCGAACTTTTATGACGGCGCCCGGCTAGCCTGAAGTTCTTCCCATGATGACGAATAGTGCCTTAGGCCGTATAGTGTTGTGGCTTGCGATACTGCGAAACTCGCGGAGGTAGTGGCGATGCTGACCCGGCGTCTCGTCTTCCCAGCGTTCTCTCTTGGACTCATCCTATTGCTCATCGTCTCGGCCTTTGCGCCAGCCGTCGCTATTGCGAAGACAGACAAGGCTCCGGCGATACGCTTCGAGAAGCTTGTGGACGGCCAGACCTTCAAAGACAACATCCTGGAGGTTAAGGTCAAGGTCTCGAACTTCAAGCTGGATGCCAAGGCCATCGGCAAGGCGAACAAGGCAGGGGCAGGGCACATCGCCATCCGCTTCAACGGCGAAGTGGTCCTTCGCACAGCCAAGACGAGCGTGAAGCTCACCGGCTACGAAAAGGGACTTCACAGCATCGCCGTGGAGCTGAACAACAACGACCAGACGCCTCTTTCGCCGGCTGTCGAAGCCAAGCTCTCGCTGACCCTTGACCTCTCCGGAAAGCAGGCCAAGGTAGCCAAAGACGTCATCATCCTCTCCGCCTCGGCGAAGGTGGCGGTTACGATAGAGGGCCAGCGCGCCGCCGCCATAAAGTTCCTCAAGGACTACAACAAGCTTGGCGACGATTTCACAGCCGCTTTCCTAGGCGCTGGCCTCGATAATCCACAGACGCTGCAGAACCCCCTCGCGCTGAACGCGGCTGTGGGCAAGCTCGTGCAGGCCGCAGATGGGTTGCAAAAGCGGTTGAACGAGCTCCAGCCTCCTACCGGCATCCCAGAGCTTGTGGAACTGAAGAAGGTGAGCGACAGCCTGGCAGGGAAGCTCGTGAAGGCCTTTGCGGAGTTCCGCTCGGCCTTGCTGGCCGGCAACGCGAGCGCGCTGACGAGAATCGCGGCGCAGATCGAAGATATCGGCGATGATTCCGATGCCGAGCTTGCCACTAAGCTCCAAGAGGAAGTCTTGGCGAAGTTCAACATCCCCGATAGGGAAGTCGGCTACGACCGGGACTAGACACTGGAGGGAGGCGGCCTGATGGCAAAAGCGAGTTCAGCCAAACTGGCGCTACGTGGACTGCTTGTCGTCTTGGCTCTTCCCTTGATTGTTGCCTGCAGCTCATCGTCCAAAGAGCCCACGGCGACTCCCGTTCCCCCAACGCCCACCCGCCCTCCAACGCCATCGCCGACGCCAGTGCTCGTCTTCACTGGCGATGCCCTCAAAGCCTTCGACTACCTGAAGGCGTTCAACACGATGAGCAATGTCTTCCTTGCTGAATACACAGGCACCGGGACGGCCGTCTTTATCACGAACGACCAGGCGGTCATCGCGCGACTGACCGACCGCGGCATCGCCCTGGCTGAGCACTACCTGAGAGATGTGACGGCCCTTGCCCCGCCTGTCGAGATACCTGACCTGGTTGAAGTACGCGTCTTGGCGATACGCTCCGCCGAGCGCGTGGTCAAGCTCTCCTATGATTTCAAGGTGGCCCTTGCCAAGAGTGACACGGCAGAATCGGCGCGCATCGCGCAGCAGTTGGTGGCCTATCAATCCAGCCCTGACGTGCGGCGCGCCAGCCTGCTTACGGCGCAGACCCTTGCGAAGTACAACATCCCGCCAGGGGCTGTGGACTTCCGCCCTACCCAGTAAGCGCTGCTAGCCCGCTGCCTCCAGCACGATGCGCGCGTCCACAGCGGCGATGCCGTCCGCGTAAGCAAAGACCGGATTCATATCCATCTCTTTGATCTCCGGGTGCGCGTCCACGAAGGCTGACAGCTTTAGGATCGCCTCTTCCAGCTTCGCCACGTCCGCTCCCGCCTGGCCGCGCACGCCCTCCAGCACCGGGTAGCCCTTGATCTCGCGCACCATCTGCTTGGCGTCCCGCTGGGT
>CAMAVV010000043.1 GCA_945861815.1 Thermoflexus hugenholtzii JAD2 | reverse complement strand
CGCCTGTTCCGGAGGCACATCTTCGCCCCTTACTTCACCACCATCCAGCCCAACGTCTGTTCCAACGATCAGATCCTTGGTCGCGACTTCGACCCAGCCTCCGACTCCGACGACCTTAGTTCCGCCAACGCTGGTGCCCAGTTCGACGTTCAATCCAACGGGCGGCCCGACGCCTAGACCAACTGCGACACCACTGCCCACCGCGCTGCCCACACCAACGGCGGTTCCGACACCAGTCCCCATCCCATTGCCCACGCCGATACCCTCGCCCCTGCCTTTAGGCACGATTACCAGCGTGGCCCCCTTTGATTGCCCACCGCCGGGCCCGGACTCAGGACCCGCAATCGCCGGTACCCCTTTGTGCCGCAGAGTGGTTGTCCAGTGTCCCGGCGTGCCTGACGCAGGCGCTCGTTTGCGGATCGTTGCGCCAACTTCCGGCGCCAGCCGCCGGGGGACCATCGTTCTCGTCACCGGTGGCGACGGCACACGCTACTATCGGCAGGGTACTCCCAGCGTCGGCCAGATGGTGGACGCCTACGTCAGCGATGGTCTCGAAGCCGTAGAAGTGGCATGGGATGCGCCGGGGATTTGGGGCGGCCCTAGGGCCCGCACCCTGGCCTGTCGCTTCGCCACGGTGGCCCAATGGATCATGGGGAGCCTTCACCAGCCTGGTCCGGGCATGGCCTTCATCGCCCAGGGCACCAGCGGCGGTGCCGCCCAGATCGCCTTCGGCCTGGCGCACTATGGCATTGGCGGGTTCGTGACCTACGCAAGTCTGTCAGGCGGCCCGCCCGATTGCCCATTATGCACCCCGCCACCGCCGGCGCGGGAACCCCTTCTCAGTGGCAGCCCACAACTCACCTACCCGAATACCACCGTGCGCTTCTTTCTGGGCGCCAACGACCCGAATAGCGATGGCACCGTCGACGCCGCCCGCGTTTACTTCAACGCTGTCACATCACAAAAATCACTCCAGGTCATTCCGAATACGGCTCATGATGTCGAGATGACCGCGGAAGGTCAAGCCACGCTTCTCGCTGCGGAACGCCAAGTACTTGGATAGCTGAGGAGGCCTCCCATCTTGTCAGCCGGTGAAGAGACCAAATAGGTTTATGATGGGCCACAGACCTAGCGGTTTCAGAGGTGCATCGATGTCTCCAACCAAAGAGCACGTCCTTGAAGCTTTGAAGGAAGTATTCGACCCGGAGATCCCCGTTAATATCGTGGACCTGGGTCTCGTGTATGTATGCGATGTCGACGACAAGGGCGTGGTGAACGTCCAGATGACATTGACCGCCCCTGGGTGCGGTATGGGGGACTACATCGCGAACAACGCCCGTGAAAAGATACTAGACCTGGATGGAGTCACGGACGCCAAAGTCCAGATAGTCTTCGATCCGCCGTGGACGCCCGATAAAATTTCCGCCGAGATTCAAGAAGAGCTGGGCATCTCATGAAAGTATTCTGGCGCGCGAGCAAGTCCGGCGACCATCTCATGCTCGAACTCGATAATGGTGACCTCACTCGGGTGGGCTTCATCCTCCGCACACCCAGCACCATCGACGCCATTGCCCAGACCCGAGGCTACGCCCCTGAACGCTCCAAGAACGGATTCCCAACCATCGAAGAGGCCCGCAGCTTCGTCGAGTCCTTTGGCCCTTGGAAGGAATTTGGCGGCGGCGGCGAACTCCTCGTGGAACCCGGAATCCGACCCCGGGTTTGAGGCTCCTCCGGTAGTCCCATACATCAGGGTACTGTGATTGATGCCTCGGGCAAAGAGGTTGAAAAGACAGATAAATTCATCTTCGTTAAGCCGGTGTGGCGGGTCGTCCAGTAAGCCATCCTGCGATGGGACGCACCGCAAGACCAACTTCCAGGCACCTGGCACTGTCCTTCCGAAGCAATGAAGTGGTCGCTATGAAAAGGAACTACGACGATGACGCAGCAGGCGAATATTCCAGCTAATCCTATCGACGTGTACGAAATAGCCACCCGGCAGGCGCGGAGCGTCATTACTGGCGTAAAGCCAGAACAGATGAAAAAGCCAACACCGTGTGTCGAGTGGGACGTCGCGGCGCTGGTACGCCATATGATCAACGCGCAGGCCAACTCTGCCGGAACTATTTCGGGAGGCCAAGTGCCACCGGGGAAGACACCGCTAGAGAGTTTTGATGCCGCAGTCTCCATCATGCTCAAGGCAGTGAAGTCGCCTGCGGGACTGGAGAAGAAGGTGCAAGGCCGACAAGGTGAAGTACCCGCCGCCCAGGTGCTCGGCGGCGCGTGCATGGACCTCACGGTGCATACGTGGGATTTGGCAACGGCGACAGGACAGGACACGAAGCTTGCTCTCGAGGTTGTCGAATTCATCTTCCCCATCGTCGAGGGAATCGCCAAACGTGGATCCAGCAAGGCGTTCTCCGCTCCTATTGATGTGCAAGCGCACGCAAGCCAGCAAGACAAGATGATCGCCATGACTGGCAGGAAGCCGTGAACGAGCGTTAGTCCGGCGGTTAAATGTGGAGGAAAGGTGTACGTATCAAGGCTGAATTTCCAGACACAACCTGGCAAGACCCACCAGGCAGAACTGGAACTGAAGACGCCCGTGGCCATGGTGGTCAAAAATGGAGGGTTGAAAGCGAGGGTGCTGCGTGCTATTTTGCCTCGCCAAGCGCCGGGTCCCAGGGTATCGGGGCCGATCGGTCGCTCAAGGTAATCTTGATCAGGACCGTGTTCTGAGAATTGTGTATGAGGAGTCAGAGGGTGAGTTGCTTGTGGTGACAATCTATCCAGGAAGGCGGTCGAGGTATGAGTAAAATCCGTTACAGTAAGGACGTGGATGCCCTCTTGGTGGAACTCTCGGATCATCCTATTGACTATGCCGAAGAATCCGGCCCAGTTATCGTCCACTTTTCCAAGTCGGGGGAGCCGGTTCTGCTGGAGATTCTCAACGCGAAAGAATTCGTCTTGGGGTCTCTTGTCAGCGTCATCAACCAGACCGAAGCGACATTACCTTGAGGACATTACGTCAAGCCGCCACCAAGACCGGCTGTGTTCGTGATGGGGTGCAACTCCACCCCCACCCCCCGTCCATCCTAACCGAGAGGAAAGCTGATCCTGAGCGTTCTTGATATTGATGCTCCTATAGATGTCAAGCGGCCTCGGCCACGTTGCAACCCGCGCGTTTGCGGAGGAGTGGGAAGATTTCACGAGCGACGTACCGTTTCAGGCAGCGGATGACCTCAGTCTTGGTCATCCCTTCTGCCGTGCGCCGGTCCATGTAGGCCATCGTTCGCTGGTCATATCGAAGCCGCACAATCACCACCCGGTGCAGCGCTGCATTGGCCTGGCGATCGCCGCCCCGGTTGAGTCGGTGGCGATTGACTTTTCCTGAGGACGCGGGAATCGGACTGACCCCGCAGAGCGCGGCGAAGGCGGCCTCGGACCGCAGACGCTCGGGATTGCTTCCCGCAGCAATGAGCAGGGTAGCTGCAGTGTCAGATCCAACGCCGAAGGTCCTGACCAAGGTCGGAGCAATCGCCGCGGTGAGCTTTACCAGGTCCGCCTCAAAGGTGTCGATCTCCGCCATCAGCTGTTGGCAACGGCGGGCGAGCGACCGCAGGGCATGCTTGGCCGCAGCCATAGGCGTCACCAAAGCACCAGAGCGGAGATTGGCGCACCGTACAATCAACTGGCTGGCCGTCAGCCCACGCAGCACCTGTCGTAACTCGGCCGGCGCAGTAACCACCAAAGCCTTCATCTGGTTTATGGCCTGGGTGCGCGCCTTGACCGCCGAATCCTTGGTGCTCTTCAGCATCCGGATGATCTCGACCTGGTCGACGCCAGACTTGGGCGTACCCTGGGCCACGCCGGCAAGTACGGCGCGGGCCGCGAGCTCCGCGTCAATCGGATCACTCTTTCCCATTCGACGGCGCGCCGATCGATCGGGTCGATCTACCTCGACGATGCGACATCCGCTGCCACTAAGGAACCGAGCGAGTCCAGCGCCGTAGCACCCCGTGCCCTCGATCCCAAAGGCTCGAACTTCCCCGAAGCTATTGGCCCACCGCGCGAGGTCGGCATACCCCTGGGTGGTGGTCGCCACTCGATGCTCTCCTAGACGCGCACCAAGTTGGTCTAAGGCGACCGCCACATGTTGGTCCTTGTGGGTGTCCACCCCGACTACAACGTGACCCGTCTGCAAGCCTGTGCCACCGATCATCATCGTCACCTCGCTCTCGAGTGTAGTTGGCGCTCGTTGGCCAGGTGAGCGGACAGGACTGCGATGGGGCCTAAAGCCAGGCTCCTATGAAGTCACTGCTCGCCAAGCCGATAGCGCCTGGGCCACCTCGAGATCGAGTCGACAGATCAATTTGAAGGCATTAGGCCGGGCCGCTTAAGAGTCAGACCCGAGCCCGAAGTAGCCAGGCGCATCATCGCAGTCCGCTTAGGCCCACGCCCCCCCCCGTCCAAGACGAAGTTTTGAAACGGCATTAGGCTGCCTTGGCGAGTCTTTCGACCCATTCGCCAATCCCTAAGACCCCTACTCCAGAGGGCAATCGGGGTTGATTACCGAGAGACCGAGTGGAGTTGCTCTCCTTCACGAACACAGCCGGTGCTGGTGGCGGCTTAAGGACAGCCTATCGCTCGCCTCGCCTTTACTTCAAGAGGCGGCCCAGTTCGTCCTCAGAAATGTCGACTGTCCTGAGGATGGCCCGAAGAGTTCCTCGCGGTATCTCACGACTTCGAGGTACGGTCACCGGCTGTCGCCCTGGGCACCGCAGTCGGACGTGGCTGCCTGTCTGTCCGGCGATTCCGTAGCCCAAGCGTCCTAAGGCGCGGATCAGGTCGTCGAATCTGACCAGCGGTGTTGCCACTAGGCAGCTACGACTTCGACATGCTCGATGCTGTAGCGCTTGGGAAGCTGCCAGCCTTCTTCCCTTTGTGATTTCAGGCAGAGACGGATGGCGTCCTTGACGTTCTGGAGCGCTTCGTTCTTGGTATCTCCGCAAGAGATGCAGCCCGGAATAACGGGAACTTCAGCCGTGTACTTCCCATCCTCGTCAATTGTCAGCACCACTGGGAATCGCATGCCCACCTCCAAGATGGAGCTAGCTTATCACACCTACCGGGGTCTCGCCCTGGGTGGAACCGGCGCTTCGCCATGCTTCGAAGCGCTGAAAGCTCCGCTCCTGAGATCTTCCTTTCCCTGTACTTGGCTACACGCCTACTATCATGTGGCTTGCCGTCTAGCTGAGATGTTGTACTGCCCCACCTAAATTTGGACAGGCCATCATAAGCAGTTCCAGAGTCAGGCCGTATGAAACAGAGGCGATGACAGCACAATCAGCGCACGGCGGATTCCGTCGCGCAGACAGATCTCATCTGTGAGACGCAACCTGTCCAGACATTGCATGGGGCAGTACAGGGGTATCCGCTGAAGGAGCCGATGTGTTGTGGAGCGCTGGCGAGGTCGGTGTGAATTTGAGATACTGGATTGGCTTGAGGCTTGCTGGTTGCAGCATGCTTCGCCTGTCCGCACCGACATAGCCATCGCAGCGGCGGCGCGCGCCTTCTGATGTCTGGGGTTGGCTCGTGGCCGCCCTCAACTCCAGCGCGCCGCCACTGCCAATAGCCGCAGGCATGCCTATGCAGCTGAGAAAGCGAGTCTCTGCTTGTCCTCCGAACTTGCCCTCTGGATCGTTTTTGGTGTCGTTGTCACCGGCGTTCTTGCCCTTGATCTCGGTGTTTTCCATCGCAAAGCGCATGTCGTCCATTTCAAAGAGGCGCTGGCGTGGAGCGCCGTATGGATCAGCCTTTCGCTGCTGTTCAGCCTCAGCGTCTTTATCTGGCGGGGCTCTGACGACGGCGTCAAGTTCCTGACCGCGTATCTCATCGAGAAGTCCCTGAGCGTCGACAACGTCTTTGTCTTCGCCCTCATCTTCGCCTACTTCAAGGTGCCGGGCGAGTATCAGCACCGCATCCTGTTCTGGGGCATCCTCGGCGCGCTGGTCATGCGGGCGATCCTCATCGCCGTCGGCATCACCCTGCTGGAGCACTTCCACTTCGTCATCTACATCTTCGGCGCATTCCTCATCTTCAGCGCCTACCGGCTGGTGAAGGATAAGGGGAAAGAGATCAACCCGGAGAAGAATCCCGTCATCCGCCTGGCGCGAAAGTTCATCCCAACGACGAATCAGTACCACGGCTCGAAGTTCTTCATCCTCGAAAATGGCAGGCGTGTGGCAACGTCGCTCTTCATCGTGCTGCTGGTGGTGGAGGTGACGGACCTCGTCTTCGCTATCGACTCGATCCCTGCGGTCCTGGCGATCACCACGGATTCCTTCATCGTCTATACATCGAACGTCTTCGCTATCCTTGGGCTCCGGGCGCTCTACTTCGCGCTGGCGGGCATCATCCAGATGTTCCACCTGCTGCACTACGGGCTGGCGGTCACCCTGGCGTGGGTGGGCGTGAAGATGCTGATGACGGATGTGTGGAAGGCGCCCATCTTGTTGTCGCTTGGCGTGGTGGCGGCGATCCTTGTGCTCTCGGTTGTGCTTTCGATGCGATACAAGCCTCACGGGACAGGGCATGGCGGGACTGGAGTTGACCCGATTGAGCCTGTCTCATAACTCGAATGGTGTTGCGATATTCGCGAATCAAAATTCATACATCGTCGAACATTGACTACCAGCGAGAAGAAATCTACCGGCAATCGGTGAACCTGGTTTAGAACCCAGATTTGCCTTGGCACTATTCTTCATGCACTACAACTACTGCCGTCCTCACAAGACACTCAGCAAGCCCTACGCCACGACTCCGGCTATGGCTGCCGGACTGACTGACCACGTGTGGGACATGCGCGAGTTAATCGGGCTACTCGACAAGCCAAACTAACGGAGACGCGGCCTGGTATCATGGGTTGCTGACTCAAAGTCTCGCGACATTTTCAGGTGTGAGCCATTGTTTTCGGGCTTATATACTTGACGCAGATTCTCCATGCTCCTACCTCAGGTGGTATGTCCGATTCCGTCGGGCTGCTCCTGAGGAAATGGTAGAATCGCGGGCATGGGCACACGCACCGACTTTATATGGCATCATTTTTCCAAACGCATTGATGAGGCTGACCGACTATCTTTCCTTTTTGGCTCCTCAATATCGTATCTAGTTCGTTCGGAGGAGTCGTCGGTTAACCTGCTATGGCAAACCCCTCTTGGTGCAATCATGTTTGTAGCGCTGATTCGCCTGATAGATGCTCCATTTCGAGCGATGGAAGAAGCCAGCGCAAGGGAGAAGCGAGCCAAAGAGACTGAACGGGAAGTAATAGAGACGCAACGGCGCACTGAACAAGGTTTACCCACCTTCGATAACTTAGTTAAGCGAGTCAAAGAGCTAGAAGATGCTCTGCGGAATGGCAGGTTTGATATTAACATCATCGCCATTGAGGGCAATTCCGGAGCTCGCTTCTACGTAATTGCGGGTTCGGTACAGAATCCGACGCATAGACATGGGGACAATGGTGATTTCAGCCTTAGACAATACCGAGCCTATTTAACCCAGTTCAATCTGGCTAATGGTCTGCCACCTCCGGAATTACACGTAATCCTGCAACTATCGGTGTCAATTTATGCCGTCCCAAAGATGCTTGTCGAGCAGATGAACTTAGAGCTGATGAATGTGACTTACCCCTGCATAAACTGGAAATCAGAGTACATGCTGACTGACTATGTGCGCGATTTGGAGTTTGTAATTCCGGATTCGGTAACGCCTGGGATACATACGGTCAGGATTGTTGCACGAGTGAATGGGGAACAAAAGTATTCGGTGTGGGAGCAGGTCGACTTTCCTGAGTTCTAAGCTTCTGTAACTGGAGAGTTTCATGACCAGCTTCATGAGAGTTAGAATGCCCAAGACGACTCTCGTCACCCCGAGAAAAGCACCAAATCAACAGGTGGTACCGTATGCGTCAAGTATATAAGTCCCTCTGTTTATCTCATCTAGCCGCCAGCTAATGAAAGCAAACCGTTTCCTGCGGCTCGGCCTCGGCCAGGGCGTAATGCCGCCCGAAGAGGCCGCCTCCTACCCTTTAACTGACAGGCAACGGGAGTATATCGAGGGACTGAGCCACCGACGCATCGATGGCGACCCTAAGACGGTGCGGAAGGGAATCTTACAGGCAGCGAAGGATTTCGGCACCACTGACATCGGCGTCGTGACGACCTGCTATCGTTTCGAGGATCGGGTTCGTTCCTACGAATTGGTGGCCCAAGCTTTTGGCATTAAGCCCTGACGTAAGGCTTATTTCTTTTTGTAGATATTGAGGCCAACGACTTCGCCTCTAGGCTAGCACCGAGGAAGTTCCCCGGGTGGCCATGTTGTTGCCTTGCTAGCCGTGGGCCAGTAGGGCCTACCGTCTGCGCCTTGCCGGCGTGCGTTTTGCGGCCTTGACTTGACGCTTTTCTTGGGCGCTGCGACTGCTAGCCCTTCCACGTGAAGTCTTGAGCTTCTTGGCGACAAGCTGGGTTGGTTTCTTTTGTACGATCTTGGGCCGGGTAGCAGGACGGGTGGGCGTGAGCGGTTTCGGTGGGGGTTCCCGAAGGGGCGCGCCCGTCGGACCTTGCACTACTGACCCCTGGTTGGATGAAAAGTCTGAGATGAGGCGCTCGCCCCTGCTGCCGCACTTTGGACACTTGGCCGGTTTTCCCGACTCGCTCATCGGACGCATCACTTCGAAATCGTGGCCGCATTTGCTACAGCGAAATTCGTAGACAGCCATTACCCACCCCCTAGACAAATAGTCTCCACCGGCTTGAAAAGCTCATCAAGCTTGAGATGCCCGAAGTATACGCCTGCCTATACACACAAACGGGTCGGCATCGTTACCTGATTACCTTAGTGAATCAACTTGGGTCCGTAAAATAAACCAGTCCATCTGAATTTGAATGGCTTATGCCCTTACGGGAGACCATTAAATCCCTGTCGGCTATTTACTCGACGGGGTGCTCTTCAGAGGTGTTTTGCCAGCGTGAGCATGCCCTGCTTTCAGTTTTGCTTTACGTTTTTTGTTCGCAACCCTATGCATCCGTGCCATTTTCTTGCCACTACTGTTCATATATTGCTCCTAAAGAGAATTGGAAAGGCAAGCATAGCATTAAAACATGTTGTGCCCCACTTGATATTTGGATGTCCTTACTCTCAGGGCTGTGTACGCGGCGCGGAGGCTGCTGCCCAAGTGTTCACGGATGTCAGGGATGACGGCCCGACGAGCCATCTCTGGGTGTGGTTTCTTAAAATCCCAAGAAGAAAGGTGTCCAAAAAGAACTGGGGCAGTACATTCGTGAAAAGGAAGTATGGTAGCCCCAGGGGAATTCGAATCCCCGTTTACGCCTTGAAAGGGCGATGTCCTAGTCCACTAGACGATGGGGCCGTGAAAGCGGCGCTCCGACATGATGCCGGAGCGATAGACCTATTGTAGTTGAGGGGGAATATCCGTTCAATGGGATTCTTTGCCCCCTCTCCGTTCGACAGGCTCATGGCATGCTCTGGTTCACCCCCAGCAGTGGACTTTGCTTCAACAGTTGTGTTGCGTGGGAGAAAGACCAGCCGAATCGTCACCCTCTCCTCTCGCTTCGCGAGGTCCTCTCCCATCGAGGGGGCCTTGCCCGATAATTCCATGTTGACCCCCTATTGTCGGGCATCTGTGACTCCTGCCCGAAAATTGGCTTGGATGCCCAAT
>CAMAVV010000042.1 GCA_945861815.1 Thermoflexus hugenholtzii JAD2 | reverse complement strand
CGATGGCACGCTCCTGCAGATCCTTGGCCGCTATGACCCGGACCGCTATGGCCCGAAGGACGCTCTCATCGGCAAGAAGATCGAGCAGATCCTTCCAGGGGATGCTGGCCGGGAATCCGCCGAGCTTGTGCGGCTAGCCCTCTACAGCCGCAAGACCCAGCGGTGTGAGTTTGATTTGAATTTTGGCGGCCGCAGGCGCGGCATCGAAGCGCGGTTCGTGCCGAGCAGCAGCGACTGTGTGCTCATTGTCCTCCGGGATGTGTCGGACCGCATGGAGGCCCAGACGGCGCTCCATGAAGCGAATCGCAAGCTGCAGCAGTCGCGCCTGCGCATCGTACGCGCCCAAGAGGAGATTCGCCGCAGCATGGCTGACCAGCTCCACGGCACCGTGCAGAGCAAGCTCCTTGTGGCGGCGCGCACCCTCCAGGACGCGCTCCAAAAAGAATCGTCAGCGGAGATTAAGAAGGACATTGCCAGCGTCCATGCGCTGATCGAAGAGGCGTATAAGAACGACGTGCGCGGCATCGTGAAGCAGCTCCACCCCGCCGCCATCCGCTTTGGCCTCCTCCCTGGTCTGCGTTCCTTGGTTGAGACGGCAGGCGGGCCTTTCGAGGCGCGCCTTGTCTATGACGAGCAGGACAAGGACCTGCAGAGCCTGCTCACCGATGGCCTGAGCGAGAATGTGCGCCTGGGCATCTATCGCGTCGTGGAAGAGTCCCTCAACAATATCGCCAAGCATTCCAGGGCTACCCACGTTACAGCAACGCTGACCGTGGAACCCGGACAGTATATGGTCGTCGCCATCAAGGACAACGGCGAAGGCTTCGATGAGAAGATGGTCCCCCCAGGCTACGGCCTTGTGGCGATGGAGGACCATTGCACCAGCCTCGGCGGCGAGTTCGCGGTGCGCAGCGCCCCTGGCCAAGGCACCCTTGTCCGCGCCAGCTTCCCCATCGCTAGGGCAAAACCCTAGCCTCACCTTCAGGTCCCAACAGGGATGCCCTCTCTTCTCCCGTCCCCCTCGGGAGAAGAGAGGGTTCTTTTTTTGTCTGGCGTTAGCCGAATCTCCCGGCGCGATAATCGGCGTAGGCCTCCTCGATCTCGTCCTCCGGCACACCGACCTGCCGCAAGGCGTCGCGCTTCTCTTGCTCCGTCATCCTCTCCCATAGGCGCTCGCTGAGGGTTGCGGAGGCCGGGGATTGCGTGCCGGGAGACGATGCTACAGCCAACAAAAAAGGAGCGTCCCGATTCTGGTTCGGAACGCTCCCCGGCTCGTTAGTCCTAGCGAAGGCTTACATCACTATGCTCACACAGATTATACGTCAGTAGCAAGTATCCCAGATGCTCCCCTACCCCACCCGCGCCACTAGCGTCACTACGTAATCACTCTGGGCGATGGGCTGTGTGGAGCGCGGCGCAGGCTTCAGGTCAAGCGCGGTGATTCTGTAGCCGTAGGCATGGCCTGTCGCAGCGGCAGAACTCTCACTGCCAACGACGAGCCTAAGCTGGACGACCGGGGCAAGAACACCGGGAATGCTTGATGAGACGTTTAGCGCCACTGTCGCATCCCCTGCGCGGATGCAGGTCACGTCCACGGGGCAGCGCGAATCGTTGACGATCTGGTCGAAAGAGACACGGATATGCGCGGCAGCGATCTCGACGGAGCGGCCCTGCTGCAAGGTAAACTGCCGGCCAGCGGCGACGTACGTGGGTGACGGGCCTGGCAGCGTTGGTGTGGCGCGCGGCCTGGGTGTGGGTTCGTCGTCGGCAGAGCACGCCGTCATCACGGCGGTAGCAGCGAGGATGGCGATAGCGGGCAGGATGCGTGTTTTCATGAGCGTCCTCATGTCGGCTTCACCTTGATAGACGCTCGCCGTGTGCGGGAAGTTCCATCCAGGTGCAGACGTCTCCAGTAGGCTCACCTCTATTTGCGCTTCCGCTCCTGCACCATGAGTCCCAACGGGATCGCTGAGAGGAGGACCATGGCCATGACGAAGAACATCACCTCAAAGCCTTTCTCCTGGTCGCTGAAGTGGCTGAGGGCTAGCACCACCGTCGTGTTGCCAAAGACAGAGCCCAGCTGCGTGAACATGGCGCGCAGTCCCGCGACGCTGTTGATCCTAGTCCCTGGGTGGGCATCGAAGACGGCGTTCTGTGATGCGGGGGTGACAATGGCGATGCCGATGCCAAGGATCACACACTCTATCGAGAGCAGAGTGACGTTGTGAATGCGAAGGCCAAAGACTGAAACATCGTGCAGGCCGAGGCTCAGCAAGATGGGGGAGAGGCCCAAGAAGATGAGTCCAAGGATGATTGGCCTGCGGTAGCCGAAGCGCGCCTGAAGCATGCTGGCGATGGGCATGACAATCATCGCCGCGATGGAGCGCGGCGTAAGGATAAGGGCTGTCTGCGCCGCCGAAAGGCCGTAGCTGAGCGCCGTGTAATACGGGATGAAGAAGGAGACGGCAGTGACGCCAAATCCGAGAGAGAAGTTGATCATGATGGCTGAAAGGGAAGCCCTGCCGCGCAGGAGATTCAGGTCGATGAGAGGGGAGGGTGCGACGCGCACATGGCGGATGAAAAGGATGGTGGACGCGAGACCTGCGCCGACGAGGAGCCAGATGCTGAGAGAAGTGGTGTCATCTGGATGTTGAGCCCACTGGGTGAGGCCGAGCAGGGTCATCACCATCCCTGCGCCGAAGAAGAGCAGGCCTGTCCGATCGATGGGCTGCCGCGATTGCTGCTCCGCCCTGGCGGGGATGAGACGCAGGCTTGCAACCACCAGGGCCAAGCCGACGGGCGCATTGACGAAGAATATCCATCGCCAGGAGAGGTGATCGATGATTGCGCCGCCGACGTTTGGGCCGATGACCGCGCCCAGGTGATGAAGGCTGGCCGTCATGCCCAGGGGTGTCTGCCGCTTATCTCCAAAGGCGTCGCTGATGATGCCAACAGCCAGGACCGCGAATGTGGCGCCCCCCATGCCCTGCACAACGCGGCAGGCGATGAGGGCATAGACGTTGGGCGAGAGGCCCGCGCTAAAGGAGGCGATGCTATATAGGAGGAGCGCGCCAACATAAAGACGCTTGCGACCAAAGATATCGCCGAGCTTGCCCACAGCCGGGAACATGACGATTTGGATGACAAGATACCCGGTCTGTGTCCAGCCGATGAGGGCAAGGTTCGTATCGAGATCGGCCTCGATGGTGCGAAGGGCAACCGACAGGTTCGTCACGTCGATGGCGGTCAAGAATAGAGTGGCCGCGACGACGGCGAAGATGACCCAGGGGCGTTTTGAAGAAGAGGCGGCGTGCTGCGTAGCGGTAGTCTCTATTCTGTTGAGCGTAGCGCCAACGATTCTGCGACAGCCGAATGCGGATGTCCAGCGCGGGCAGCCTTGCTAAAGGAAGGCTGCTTTCATCGCGCCAGCCTAAGCGAATCCAGGAAGGCGTCCGTCGTTGGGTCGCTCCTGCGTTGTGATGGGAATAGTCTAGCGCAGAAGGGAAGGGGAGCGGAGATGAACGTATACTGCGACGTTCGCATGGAAGGGGTAGAATAACCAGCGCTGTCTCGAACTGTCGAGGCGGCGGAGTGCTCCTTGCAGCAAACGGAAGTGCCGCTTCGGCGCGCCTACTTCATCTTCGTCATAGTCGGTGTCGCCCTCTTCATCGCGGCAACGGACGCGACGACTGTCGTAGTAGCGCTGCCCAAGATCGCCGATGACCTTGATGCACAAGTCGGGTGGATCGGCTGGATCGTCTCCGGCTATCAATTCAGCCAGACCATCGCGCTTCCCATCGCGGGGAAACTGAGCGATACCCTGGGGCGCAAGCGCCTCTTCCTCTGGTCGGTTGGCCTTTTTATTTTCTCCGCCTTGGGGGCGGCCCTCGCGCCGAACATCTACGTTCTCATCGTCTGCCGTGTCTTCCAAGGCATTGGCGCTGGGGGCTTCATGCCGTCGGCGACGGGCATCGTTGGTGATAGTTTTGGCCTGGGCAAACGCGCCACGATGGTGGGCCTCTTTTCCAGCATTCTCCCTCTGGGCGGCATCGCTGGCCCGAACATCGGCGGGGCTATCGCGGACCACGCCTCATGGCGGTGGATCTTTGTGGTGAATGCGCCCTTGGGCCTTCTTGCCCTGGTGATGGCGGTGTGGCTTATCCCAAAAGGGAAGGCATCTGGCGTCGCGCGCCGGATTGATGTGCGAGGCTCCGCAATCTTAGCGGCGGCGGCCCTCTCCTTCATGTATGGCATGACGGCCTGGGCGAACAATCCCGATAACCTCGCTCACCCGTCGGTCTGGCTCTTCTTCGTCCTCGCGATCGTCTTCACCGTGCTGCTGGTGCGGCACGGCCTGCGCACCGCAGACCCAATCATGGACCCGCGCCTTCTCCGGCAAAAGCCCTTCATCGCCGTGAACGCCTTCAGCTTTGTCCAGGGCTGTATCCTGTTTGGCACTTTCGCGTTTACCCCCTATTTCATGAAGGCTGCGTATGACCTTTCTGGGACAGACGTGGGGATCGTCCTGACGCCGCGCTTCGGCGTCACAGCCGCCTGCGCCATCTTTGCCAGCCTTATGCTGTTGCGTCTGGGCTATCGAGCGCTTCTTGTCGGCGGCGGGCTATGCATCGTCGTGGGGAATATCGCCTTTGCTGTCGGCGACTATGGCTTTGCGCCGATGGTGATGCTGACGGTGTTGATGACGATAACCGGGGCGGGCGTCGGCTTGATCAACCCGGCGCTGAGCAATGCCGCGCTGGATCTGGAGCCATCGAAGCTCGCGGCGATCACCGGGCAGCGAGGGATGTTTCGCGCGTTGGGCGCCGCATTCGCCATCTCAATCGCATCGGTTCTCCTAAGCACATTCAGCAGTGAGGTGGACGGGCTGAAAGTGCACTTTATCGTCATGTCGCTGCTCTTCCTTGTGTCGCTGCCGTTGGTGCTGTGGATCCCTGAGGTGGCAAAGGGACAGAGGAAGGGGAAGGCGGCACAGGCCTCGCCATGAGCGCCTCGTCGCGCATGCCCTACGTGATCTTTGGCATCGCGGCAGGCACATCGACGGCGGTTGTGGCGCTGAGCCACTTCGATGACAAAGTGCGTGGCGTGGAGACGGTCTTCCTGGGCCTGGGAATCTTTGCGCTAACCCTGATTCCCCTCCTCATATTCTTCCCAGAGCCGGCGAGTCGCCGCAAGAGAAGCGCTGATGGCGGCGCATAGTTGGAGCAGGGCGCGGTGATCGCGATTCCCCCGATGATCGCGTTGGCACCAGGGGCGATACGCCTTCGTCGCAGCGCGTAGAATTGCCGCGAGGGACACCTGTGCAAGAATCGGACGCCTCATCCCGGCGCGCATATGTCATCTTCGCCGTTGTTGCGATCGCGCTCTTCGTTGTCTCCGTCGATACAGCGCTCATCGTCATCGGCTTGCCTGTGGTGACTGAGGAGCTAGGCACGACGCTCGGCTGGGCGGGCTGGACGGTCACGGGCTATCAGCTCAGCCAGACGGTGGTGATGCCCATCGCCGGAAAGCTCAGTGATACCTTTGGACGGAAGCGCCTCTTCATGGGTGCTGTGCTCTTCTATATCGCCTGTTCCACGCTCGCGGCCTTTGCGCCAAACATCTATGTCCTTATCATCTTCCGCATCCTCCAGGGACTCGCCGGCGGCGTCTTCCTTCCTTCGGCGACGGGCATCGTCGGCGACGCATTCGGGAGCGCCAAGCGCGGCACGATGATCGGCCTCTTCTCCAGCATCTTCCCCCTTGGCGGCATGGTGGGCCCGAACATCGGCGGTGTCCTCGTCGACTTGGCCTCCTGGAGGTGGCTCTTTGCCTTCAGCATCCCCTTTTGCGCGGCCCTCTTTGTCCTTGGCTTGCTGGTGATCCCCAACCGGCCAGGCATGCCGGGCAAGCATAGGATCGATGTGACGGGGGCGATGCTTCTTGCGGCTGGCGTGATTTCATTCATGTACGGGATGACCGCCTGGTCCAACCACCCCGGCGATCTCGATAGCCCCTCTGTCTGGCTCTTCTTTATTATCGGCGTGGCGTTCATCGCGCTGTTGATACGCCACGAATATCGCACGCCGGACCCGATGGTTGACCCGAGGGTGCTGTGGCGCAAGCCCTTTATCGCAGTCAATCTCTACACATTTGCCCATTCGATGGCCCTCTTCGGCACCTTCGCCTTTCTCCCGTATTACTTGAAGATTGCCTATGGCCTTTCTGGCACCCAGAGCGGGGCCATCCTGACGCCGCGATTCGTCATGGCAACAGTTTTCTCGGCAATCGCAAGCTTCATGATGGTGCGCATCGGCTACCGTCTCCCTATCCGCATCGGCGTTTTGATCGTCGTCGTGAGCACGGGCCTCCTCGCCTTGGGGAAGTTCGAGGTTGCGCCAATCGCCATCGTGACGCTCCTCATCGCAGTGACGGGCGTGGGCGCGGGCATCACAAACCCTGCTTCGAATAACGCGGCCCTGGACTTGGAGCCGGGGCGTCTAGCGGCCGTGACGGGCCTGCGCGGGATGTTCCGCTCCATGGGAGGCGTCGTCGGCATCACGATGACAGTGGTGATCTTGGGCAACTTCGATGACAAGGTCCTTGGGATGGAAGTCATCTTCCTCATCATGGCGGGACTCCTCGCGCTGTCGCTCTTGCTCATCGGGTGGATCCCCGATGCAAAAGCCGCCCGAAGGCAGGCGGGCGTTCACCGCTAGCGCGTACACGCTGGCGAAGGGCCACGAGCCGGAGCCCTTGATGAGGCGGCGCCCACAGCGTACAACACGCAACGTTGACATGGGTGTATCGCGATGCTAGCGTCGCCCTGTTGGTAAAAGGAGAAGAAGTATGCGTTCGTCGAAAGCCGTTGTCGTCACTGGCAAAGATACCCTTGAACTTAGGAGTTTCCCAGTGCCTGAGCTCACTGACGATGGCGGGATCCTGCGCCTCGAAGCCTGCGGCATGTGCGGCACCGATCTCACCTTCTTCTACGGCCGCCTCAAGAACACCCGCTACCCGTTCATCCTCGGCCATGAGCCTGTGGGCATCGTTGATTCACTTACCCACGCCGCGGCGAAGCGATGGGGCGTGCGGGCCGGCGACCGGGTGGCCGTGCAGTATTTCACCTGCGGTGTTTGCGGGGCGTGCCGGTCGGGCCAGCAGGGCAATTGTGAAACCGCGACGAATTCTCTGGGCTTCACGCCCGTCACCACGCCGCCTGCGCTCTGGGGCGGCTATGCCGAATATATGTACATCCCGCCGAACGCGCGCGTCTTCCCCATGTCCAAAGATTTGCTGCCGCAAACAGCCGCGCTCTTCAACGCCCTCGCCGGCGCGATCTCGTGGACCGTGGAGCGTCCCGGGCTTCAGCGCGGGCAGACGCTCGCCATCATGGGGCCGGGCCAGCGCGGCCTCGCCTCCATCGTCGCGGCGAAGGATGCGGGGGCCTCCTTTGTCGCCGTCGTCGGTCGTGGGCGCAATCCATATAAACTTCAGCTTGCGAAGGAGCTTGGCGCAGACCTCGTCATCGATTCGGACACAACGAACCCGGCGGATGCGATCAAGAAGGTTCTTGGCAGAGGCGTGGATATCGCCGTTGACTTGACGCCGGCCGCCGAGCCGCTTCTTCAGGCCTTCGCCGTTATTCGCGGCGGCGGCATCGTCGTCGAGGCGGGCGGCAAAAGCGGCATGGAAGTGCCGGGCTTCACGCCCGACCTCATCCGCAGCAAGAACGCGACGATCATGGGCACCAAAGGCCCGACGATTTCAGGGCTGGAGAAGTCCATCGCCCTGCTGGAGTCGCACAAGCACCCCGAGCTGGAGCGCCTGGTGACACATACATTCCCTCTGGAGCGCGCACGCGAAGCGCTGCTCACCCTCGCCGGCGACTACCCGGATCGCAAGGCGATGAACGTGGTGATGCTGCCAGGCCAGCAGGCGGCTCCCTGACAGTTGTATACTGCCCCTTAGCTTGTTCGCGTTTTCTGGAGGCCTGGAATGTACCTCGTTCGGCGCACCTATAAGGTCAAGCCCGGCAAGCACCGGGAGGCTGCGGAGCTCATGGTCAAGATTTGCAAGATTTATGAGAAGGCAGGCCAGCGCGGGCCAGCGCGCGTCTATTGGAGCGGGGGGACAGTGCCCGGCGCAGCGAACCAGGTCTACATGGATTGGGTCTCGGAGAAGCTGGAGTCGCCCTATCGAGAGGGAAACGCTGCGCCCGCAGAGGCGATTACTTTTGGAAGGCAGCTAGCGGAATTGCGAGAGGACAGCTGGATCGAGTTCTTCCAGATGGCGCCGCCGGTAAAGTAGGCGACGTGGCCTGGCAGACGCACCAAGACCTCGTCGCGGCCTTTGCGGCGCTAGCCAAGCTGCCGGACGAGCAGATCAGCCTGGCGCAGTCGGCGCTGCTGATTGCCGCAGGCGAATATCCAGAGTTGGACGTCCGGCGCGAGCTTGGACATCTTGATGCACTGGCCTTGGCGGCGAAGCGGTATCTCGGCGCTGAACGCGATCCCCTTGCCGACGCGAATGCCCTGAGCCGCTACCTCTTCGATGAGGTCGGCTTTCGCGGCAATCGAGAGGCCTATTACGACCCGCGAAACAGCTACTTGAACCAGGTGCTGAGCCGCCGCCTTGGCCTGCCGATCACGCTGTCGCTTATCTATATAGAAGTCGGCAAGCGGCTGGGGCTGGCCTTTGAAGGCGTCGGCATGCCTGGGCACTTTTTGGTGCGCCACCGCGATGAGAAGCGCCTTTGCATCGACCCGTTCAACGGCGGCGTGCTGCTGTCAGAGGATGAATGCGCCCAGCGCGTGCGCGAGGCGACAGGACGCTTTGACCTGGTGTGGGACCCCAGCTACCTCGCGCCTATCAGCGCCAAGGACACGCTCACTCGGATGCTGCGCAACCTGAAGAGCGCTTACCTGCAGCTCGACGATCTGCCGCGCATGATTCGCCACATCGATTACATGCTCGCGCTCCAGCCGTCCCTCGCCGAAGAGCGCCGCGACCGCGGGCTGCTCTACTATCGCCGCGGCGACTACACTGCCGCTCTCGAGGACCTCGCTGCCTACCTTCGCGCCGCCGCCGACAACCAGGACGCCTCCGCCGTCGCGAACTTGGTGGAGAAGTTTAGGATGGAGAAGGGGTAGAGGACGGAAGTTAGACGCACCCTGGAAGGTTATTTTTGCTACTTCTGGGCCTCTATATAGAATGATTCTTCTTTGCGCCTCTCGATATCCAGCAGATCGATTTCGGCGATGGTGCTTTGGCCAAAAGTCTTTCGCTCGACATTTTGGAAGCCGATTTTTTGCAAGAGAATGCCAAGCGACTTAGCATCCCACATCCAAAGATGAGCATCTGGTGATACCAGATTCCGAATTCTGGCTATTGGATGCTGAGACCCTTTACGACCATCGGCGCCAAGGTAGGTCCCACGAAAAAACGAGTCGGATGGTATAGAGCCAGGTTCTAACGGAGCTTCGAGGGCTTTTAGGTAGTCCCGTGCCTTTTGCTCAAGATCGGGTAGCACGAGCCGTAGAATTCCGCCCTGTGCCAGGACGCGATGCCCCTCTCGTAAGAAAAGTTCAGCCTGCAGACGCGGAAGGTGCTCAAGCATGTGGCTTGAGTAAATAACGCTGACAGAACTGGTCGTGAACGGAAGCCTTTTGGTGATGTCGAAGCGACGAACGCCTTTAGGAAAGCGTGTATAGACTTTATGCCCCGACAGCTCAGAAGTGGTTCCGGAAATCTGTACAGCGGGGATAAGTGGAATCGCTGCCTAAAGATGGCATGATA
>CAMAVV010000041.1 GCA_945861815.1 Thermoflexus hugenholtzii JAD2 | reverse complement strand
GACGAAATGGGCCTGGTAATGAGCACAATCATTCCAGCAGAGGCCGCCGCCGTTCATCGCCAGCTTGTCCTTTCGCGAGGAAACGACTACGACCGCATTACGCGAATGCACGTGGAATCGGGCCTCTTCATCTCCGCTACCGACTATTTCAAAGCCCAACAAGTCCGCCACGCCCTGAGCCAGGAGGTGGAAACGGCTCTTTCCGGTGTTGATGCCCTGGTCATGCCGACCGTTCCTGTCTCCGCGCCTCGATACGATTCGCCGATCATCACCTTGGGCACTACTGAGTTCCCGGTGCGATTCCTTCTTTCGCGCATCACACGGGTCTTCAATCCCGGCGGATGGCCTGCGGTCACCGTTCCTTGCGGATATACGGCAGAACAGTTGCCGGTCGGCATGCAAATCGTCGGCAAGCGGTTCACCGATGCTCTCATACTCCGCATCGCATACACATACGAGCAGGCTTCCGACTGGCATAGCCTCATCCCCTCTGTCTAGTCATGCGTCGCAGCGCACCTCATCCACCACCGACCTTCGCATTGAGCGGCCTGCGCGTCGTTGAGATTGCCGACTTCGTGGCCGGACCTTACGCCTGCCGGCTCCTGGCCGATGCCGGAGCCGATGTCATCAAAATCGAACCGCGAATGGGCGATAGCTCCCGCTCCCGCGGCCCGTTTCCGGGCCGAACACCGGACCCGAATTCAAGCATTCTTTTTCACTACCTCAATCGCGGAAAGCGTGGGGTGACCCTCGATTACTTGGAGCGGCAGAACCGCCCCCATCTCCTCGAACTCCTCCACGATGCGGACGTGCTGCTGCTTGACGCCTCGGCTTCCGCCTTAGATCGGTTGAACCTCCGCCACAAAGAGCTTGCGTCAGTTAACCCCAGGCTCATCGTTGCCATACTGACCCCTTTCGGATTGACGGGCCCCAAACGAACGTATCTCGGCGACGATCTCATCACTGTGAGCGCAGGAGGACTCGCCTTTGCGTCCCCCGGATTGCCTGATATGCCGCGGGACCCCTATGAGGAGCCGCCGCTCCGTGCCAGTACCCACGTCGGCGAGTACACCGCCGGCATCCAGGCCGCCACGGCAGTTCTTGCGGGGCTGGCGCGTAGGGATATCACAGGGCAGGGATGCGAGATCGACATCAGCAAGCAGGAAGCTGTAGCGGCCATCATGACCTGGGAAATCGCCCACGCCTCCCACCTTACGCCTAAGCGGCGGAACCCTGAGGTGTTTGGCAGTCAACCGAACGCATATCTTCCATGCAAGGATGGGTACGTAGTCGTCGCCGCCTTCCTGGAGCACCACTGGCGCAGCCTGCTCAGGGTCATGGGCCAGCCCGAATGGGGAACGTCAGAGGTCTTTGCCACCTCCACGGAGCGCGCGCGAAACTGGGATGCCCTTGAGCCGCTGCTGCTCGAGTGGACAACGGCGCACACAGGCGAAGAAATAGCCAAGCTGGCCCAAGTGCATGGCGTGCCCTGCTTCCCGGCATACGGGATCGGCGGGATGGTAGAATCGCCGCAGACCAGATCCCGCGGCTTCATAAGAGAAGACCGTCTGACCGATGGAAGCCGCGTGCTTCTGCCGGGCAACCCGATACACATGAACGCTCGCCGGGGGAGCACCACCAGCTCGTCTTCTCCACCCAGCGCCGCCTTCAGCTCCATCCCCAGAGGGGCGGCAACGGATCCATGGACGAAGAGGCCGAGCGACGGCCAGGCTGCCCACCCAGCTTCTCGGGACCCACGCAGGCCGTTTGCTGGCATTCGCATCCTCGATTTCGGACAACTCATTGCCGTCCCGTATGCTACCCAGGTGCTCGCGTGGCTTGGAGCCGAAGTACTGCTCGTGGAGAACCCCGAGAAGCTGACGCTGCGGGGGCTTCCGCCCTATGCCGAGGCACGCCCTGGGGTGAATCGGAGCGGCGGGTTCAACCTGCTGAATACGAACAAGCAGAGGATTTGCCTGGATTTAGGCAAGGCAGGGGACCTCCAAATTGCCCGTGAGCTCGTCGCTATTAGCGACGTAGTCATCGAGAACTTCTCGTTCGGCATCATGGAACGCCTGGGCCTGCCCTACGAAAGGGCTCGGGCGCTCCGGCCTGATCTCATCTTCCTCTCGCTGACAGCATTCGGGCGCAGCGGACCTATGCGCAACTTTGTAGGCTTCCACAGCGTGATCAACCTGTACAGCGGGTTGGCCTCTGTGACTGGATACCCGGGAGGGCATCCACGCATCCTCGGGGCCTTTTTCCCGGACTATTTTAGCGGGTGCTATTGTGTGCTCGCCCTGCTAGCGGCCCTCCGCCTGCGCGCCCGGACAGGTCAGGGGCAGTTCATTGAGGTCGCCATGACGGAAGCCCTCGCGACCGTTATCCCCGAAGCCATCGCCGAGTACGGCCTGCACCATCGCGAACCGGTACCCGTAGGCAACAAGGAGAAGGGGAAGGCCCCCCATGATGTGTATCGGTGCGCCGGAGAACAGCGATGGATTGCCATCTCGATCGGCAGTAATGAGCAATGGGAGGCCTTCTGCCGCTCCACGGGCCATCCCGAATGGCTGGCCGACCCGCGCTTTCTCCACCCCGAAGCGCGTGAACGCAACGCCGCCGAGCTGGACGCTCTCATCGAGTCCTGGACCAGAGATCAATCTGCCACTGAGACAGAAGTCCTGTTGCAGAAGGCAGGTATTCCAGCAACAGTGGTTTTCGATTCAGGGACCCTTATTTCGGATCATCACCTCCTTGACCGCCGCTTCATCACCGAAGTGCTTCACCCGGAAATCGGGAGACGCCGCATGGGTTCCACAGCCTGGCTCCTCAATGGCGAACGCCCTCCCGATTTCAGCCCACCGCCGCTCCTGGGCCAGCACACGGAGATGATACGCAAGAGTCTGCTTCGGGGACTTCCCACCTGAGATGAGTCCCCTCCCAAGAACCACGACTAGATACCACGCACGACGGTAGCAATTTATCCATACAGGAGGCTTATCAATGTCCCGCAATCTCATCCAGGTGAAACCGGAAAAGTTCCCTTGGCTCGACCTCAACAGATATACCTTCTCGATGGGTGTGGAGCATAGGGGCGTTGCCTATATCTCTGGGCAGACAGGCAGTGCCTACGATAAGGAGTCCCGGAGCGTCCTCTGCAAAGGCGACATCGTGGAGCAGACTAAAGTGGCGTGGGAGAAGATCGGCGTCATCCTTGAAGCCGCCGGGATGGCATACACGGACATCGTGCGAACGGTGGACTACGTTGTGCCCCGGGGATTCCCACTTTATCGCAAAACCGGCGATGTGCGGCGGCAATTCCTCGGGAAGAGCCCAATCGCTTCCACAGGGGTCCTAGTCCACAGCCTTCTTAGGCCCGATGCGCTTATCGAGATTCAAGCCATCGCCATCAAAGGTGGAAAAGAAGTCGTCATACCCGTAGGGCCCGAATACGAACGGTTCAAGGAGTTGACGTACGCTCCGGCAGTAAAGGCGGGAGGCAAGCTCTTTTTTTCCGGAGTCGTTGAGCTTGAACCAACAACGGCAGAGGGCCAGGCGAAAGCATGCTACACGCGCATCGATAAGACGCTCCAAGCGGCAGGAGCATCCTACGCCAACGTTGTCCACATCGTGGATTACGTGGCTCCGATGACGGTCGAGCACTACGACGCAATGGCGGCAGTCCGTCAGGCGCATTTCGCGGATTACCACCCCTCGCTCAACGCCTCGGTCTTCCACAGCATCCTGAATCCGCGAGGTCACTTAGAAGTAGATGTCATCGCGTCCCTTACGGGCAAACGAGAAGAAATCATGGTCCCTGGCTGGGAGCAGAGCTACCGAAAGTTGGGCTCCGTCCCAGCCGTACGGATGGGCAACTTGGTTTACTTCTCTTCACAGGCCTCTATCGACCATACCACCGGCAAGTCGGTTGTCGCCAATTACGACCTCGGAGCTCAAGCTCGGCAGGCATACCAGAACCTCCGGCAAGTCTGCTCGGCCGCGGGCGTCTCCATGGATGATATCGCCTACACGCTGGAACTGGTCCCTCCGACAGTCATGGGGGATGTTCGCGTCTTAGGGCAAGTGCGCCGTGAATTCTTCGGAACGAGCTTCCCAGCCGCTACCGGCCTCATCATCCACCAGAACATGCGGACAGACACTATCTTTTCAGTAGTGGCAGTAGCGCTGGCCTAAGCGTGGGAATCTGTCCTGCCGTGCCCCGCCTGATCGTTGGCACGTGCAGTTTGCCGAAGAGGCGCAGGGGCCGACCGGATTTCAAGGTGCACAATTCCTACCAATATGCGCGCTCGGGTCAGGGGCGCGCTAGTTGAGTGGTCTCCTCCCCGAATCCTGAGCCGATCGGAATGTGACTTTCGTGGGATGATTTGGCCTGAAGAAACAGGAGGATCGTCGCATGAAGAAGTCGAAGTACAGTCCCGACCAGGTGGCTTTCGCCCTGCGCTAGGTGGAGGGCGGCACGCATGTCGAGGAAGTCTGCCGCAAGATGGGCTTCAGCAAACAGACTGTTGTGATGCACTTGGTAAATTGGAGGCCACAAGATGCCAAGGAGGGGACATGGAAAATTGCGGTGAAGACTGGTTAGTCGGCGAGCTCAATGGGGTTGGTCCTACGCCGCGACCAGCACCTGTGCTCGCGGAGAGTCCGGAGCCAGTTTGACCCCCCGTCCATTCACACCTAGCGCTGCAAGTTAAACTGAAGCTTAAAGGTTCTTACTTTCGTCCACGATGGCCCACCACTTGCGCAGTTGCGCTTCTAAACGTAGCGGCCTCCCGGAGCGGTGCTCGCGAGGAGGCCTGCAGGAGTTCACAGGTGAAAACCTGCTCCCGTTGAGAGAAGCATATCTTACGGGTTAGCCGAAGTCGCTAGGGCTGACGCCTACTTTGATGGGTGCTGCCACGCAAAGAGCGGGAAGGCGCGGTCTCTGCCCTCACTGCTACTTCCCAATCCCCAACTGCTTCGCCAGGATCTCCACGTCCGTCGCCGGCAACTGGCAGGTGTAATTCTCGCAGACGTAGGCGGTGGGCACGCCACCAACCATATCGCGTCCTTGGAGAAGCGGCAGGTTTCTTGTTGCAGACGGGGCGCCCTTTGGGTCGAAGCCAGCGACAACCTTGTTGGGGAGATATGCGCCAAAGACCGTCTCCTTGAACGCTTTGAGCCGTTCGTGTGACGGCGGGCCCACCAGCACGACTTCTTGCTTGCGGGCCAGGTAGAAGTCCAGGGCGCAGAGCCAGTGGCCAAAGGCGCTGGGGTAGTTGCCGAGGACGCCCGCCATGGCCCGGAGCGAGCGCACGGCCTTCTGTTCATATTCTTGATTCCCGGTGAGAACGGCCATCTTGAGCAAGGCGTCCGCCGCCGCGGAGCCGCCTGAGGGCATGGCGTTATCGTAGAAGTCCCGGGGGCGCATGATAAGGGCCTCGGCGTCGCGACCAGTGTCGTAGAAGACGCCTTCGATCTCCGACCAGAAGAGGTCAATCATGCCATCGCAGAGAGACGCCGCTTCGTCCAGCCAGCGCCGCTCGAAGGTGGCCTCATAGAGCGAGACAAGGCCGGCGGCGAGCATGGCGTAGTCCTCCAGATAGCCATGCAGCTTCGCCTGACCACCCTTCCATGTGCGCAGGAGCCGTCCATTGCTCCGAAGGCTCTTTAAGAGGAAATCAGCATTCTTCCTAGCAGCTTGCAGATAGTCGTCACGGCCAAGGATGGCGGCGGCCTCGGCCAGGCTGCGCAGCATCAGGCCGTTCCACGAGGTAAGCACCTTGTCGTCACGGCCAGGGTGAACCCGTTTCTCGCGAGCGTCGTAGAGCATCTTACGGCATCGCCGGAGGACGGCCATGAGGTCAGCCTCAAGCATGCCAAGGGAAATAGCTACGTCAGGGATATCCACGGGGAGGTTAAGGATGTTCTTTTCCTCGAAGTTGCCCTCCTCAGTCACATCCCAAAGCCGCATCGCAATCCTGGCATCTGCCTCGCTAAGTATTTCCTGGATCTCACCAGCCGTCCACAAGAAAAACTTGCCCTCATGGCCTTCGCTATCGGCATCTTGCGCCGAGTAGAAACCGCCTGAAGATTCAGTCATCTCTCGAAGGACGTAGTCGATTGTCTCCTCGGCGATGCGGTGGTAGAAGTGATTGCCGGTGACCTGATAGGCGTGGAGATAGGTCCTGACAAGAAGGGCATTGTCGTAGAGCATCTTTTCGAAGTGCGGGACGAGCCAGAATTGGTCGGTGGAGTAGCGATGGAAGCCGCCGCCCACCTGGTCATAGATGCCCCCGCGCGCCATCTTGTTCAGGGTGAACTCAGCCATCTGGAGCAGCCTCGCATCGCCATCGCGCTTATACGAGCGGAGGGCGAATTCAAGGTTCATTGGCTGAGGAAACTTTGGAGCGCCGCCGAAGCCGCCGTTGTCCCAATCGAACCCTTCCGCCATGCGCTGGATCGCGCTTTGGAGGATCGTTGCCGTGAGCATCTGCTGGCCACTGCCCGCCAGGGGTTTTTGCAGACGCTCTGCGATCTGGGCGGCGCCTGCGAGCATCTCGCCGCGCTTGTTTTGATAGGCGTCGGCGACGGCCATGAGGACTTGGGTGAAAGAGGGCATGCCATGGCGCTCGACAGGCGGAAAGTACGTGCCGCCGTAGAAGGGCCGGCCATCGGGAGTCATGAAGACGGTCATGGGCCAGCCGCCGTGGCTGGTCATCGTCTGCACGGCTTGCATATAGATCGAATCAACGTCCGGGCGTTCTTCGCGGTCGACCTTGATGCTGACGAAGAGCGCGTTCATCACCTCAGCCGTTTGCGGGTTTTCGAAGGACTCGTGGGCCATGACGTGGCACCAGTGGCAGGCGGAGTAGCCGACGCTAAGGAGGATCGCCTTGTCCTCGGCCTTGGCCTTCGCAAAGGCCTCGGGGCCCCAGGGAAACCAGTCGACGGGATTGTCTTTGTGCTGCAGAAGATAGGGGCTTGTTTCGCCGGCGAGACGGTTGGGCATGAGACTACTTTCCAAAGAGGCTTCGCGCCTCGTGCAGTGCGCCGCTAACGCTAGCAGCCACAGCGCAGAAGGTCAATCGTTAGGGAGACGGTCGAGGCATCTTCTCTCCATCGAGGCTAGCGGTTGCTGATGCCTACTCCCACTGCTACTATGGGTTGCCGTTGGAGGCAATGTCCCAATCCCAAAACCTATTTGAAGGAGACTGTTATGAGCGAAGGAGAAAAAGTCAAAGGCTTTAACGGCCATGTGTATTTCACGATTGATGAGATCGCTCACATGCTGCCGGGGCCCGCACGGCTCATGCACGAGATCGGCACCAGGTGGTGGAAGGTGTATTACGCGGCAAAGGAAGGGAACTGGGCGCTGGCCGAGTATGAGATCAAAGAGACCAAAGAGCTCTTCGAGCTTTCGATGACGACGCGCCCCAAATACGTGCAGTGGATGGACCCGTTCATGGGCGAATCGATGAAGCGCGTCGAAGATGCGCTCAAGGCAAAGAACTGGACGCAGTTCGAAGAGGCGTACAACCAATCGGTGAAAGACGCCAACGATTACCACAAGGCGGCGAACAAGCCTCTGATCCACTGGAAGCTCCCGAGCACTCCGCCCCAGGACATCGAGCTGAAGCCGCAGCCGTAAGAGATCCCGCGCTCGAACAGACGAAGAGGCGTTCCGATCGTCCATCGGAACGCCTCTTCTTTGTTACGGTCTCCCCCGGCTGGGGTGTGTCGCTCTCCTCGGACCCAGCGATTCTCCGGCGCAATAGGTTTTCTACGCGCTGATGCATCGCCTGGACAGAATGGAGGACGAGATATGAGCCAAAGGCCAGAACGACGCCGAGGATAAGCCAGGCCAGGGAATGGAAGACAAGGAGCGCAACAGCGGCTACCACCATGATGATCGCCAGGTCGCGCAGGGTATGGAGGGCGACGATGTCTTCCATCCGAAAAACAGCCTGGGGCGAAAGCCTTCCTCGGAAGCCGCACCGCCGTAAGATGCGCGCGAGGGGCGTATCCGCTATTGTAAGGGCTAGCTTGAAAGGCCGCCCTTTCGCTGGGGGAATCACATTGCCATGCTGAGCACCATAGCAAGACAACGAGTACTCGCCATGTACGATACTCCCGACCTGGAGCGTCCAGGCCACGTTATCGAGGGATATGACAAAGAGCATGCGGAGCGCACGACGCGCATCGTCCAGACGGTCGCGAAGGAGGCGGGCCTCGCCGAGAAATGGCTGCCTGAGTTGGAAGTCACGACGCTGCTCCACGACCTTGGCCGCGCGGGGATGGACGCGGAGCTTTTCGGCAAGATCTTCGGGGTCGCGCAGGAGATCGGACTCCCGATCCGCATACGGGAACTTCGCGCGAAGTATCAACACATCAGCGAGGAACAGGCGCCAGACTTTTTTGTCTCGCACATCAAACAGGCCCTCGAGCAGCGCGGCATCGCCCTTACGCTCAGGGTCTATGACCACATCCTTATGCGCATGGACTTCAAGGGCCGCCTTCGCCGCCAACTAAAAGAGCGCGCTCCTGAACTCTCGTCCATGGGCATCACGGTAAAGCCCTGGATGGAGAAGGTCATGCTCTATTACTACTATCCCCAGGAGATGGCAGGGGAACCAGCCGATGTAAAGCTGATGGGAATGCTGCTCGTGGCGTGCGAGAACTTCGAGGCCTACAACAACCGGCGAAGGGGCAAGGACTATTACGGTCGCCGGGACGAGCAGTTGCGGGAGGTCTTCACCGCCCTCGAACGTTTCGAGCGGGATGGACTTGTCTCAGCGCGCGTGATGGCTACGCTGAAGGGCCTCACGGCTTCTGGAGCACTGGACAACGAGATGAAGGAGTCGCGAGGACAGACCAGAAGTCAGGCGCTTCTGGCGGCTGATGTTGCTTTCCAGCAGGAGCTTGCCGCTTCAGTAAATCGACAAGGCGCCAGCAGCTAGACGATCGCGAGCGGGTTGAGGGAACTCCCTGTGCCGCCGGTGACCTGGAGGGGCGAAGCCACGAAAAGGAATTCGTAGACCTTGTCGGCGGCGAGTGGTTCCAGATCCATCATCTCTATGATGTAGATGCCTGCGTCCTGAAGAAAGACGTCGTGGACGTTGCGCCCGGGAGGGCGTGCTTTATCGCGGACGCCGATAGCCGAGTTGTCGGCGCCGACGACGGAGATATCCTTCCTTGCAAGCCAAAGGCCGGCTTCGATCTCCAAACCAGGCTGTGAGTGGTTATAGACGTCGAAGCCGTGGGTGTAATAGACGCTATTCCACCCGGTGCGGAAGAGCACAACATCGCCTGGCTCAATGCGGGTGCCCTGGCGCTTGCAACAGTCTTCCAAGTCCTGGGGCGTGATGACATAGGCGCCCTCGAGATAAGGCTTGCCCTTCATGCCGGCAAGGTCGAGGAGGACGCCACGGGTGAAGATTCCTTTGAGATTCGTGATGCCAAGCTTCGTTGCGCCAAAGCCTTCTACGTATTTCTTCGCTGGAAATCCGTTATACATCGTGCCGTCCGTCCAGTAATGACAAAGGGCGTCGATGTGGGTTGAGGTGCCGTGGCATCCGATAAGGAGTGTGTCGTCGGCGACCTCAGCGTAGGACTGCTGTTGCGGCCCGCCGAAGATGCGCACAAAGTGCTGGTTCCCGGGGCGGATGTCCATGCGGGGTACTTTGTCTTCGCGGATCGGGGAGCTAAGGCTGTAGATTTTGCCCTGTTTTACCAGGCGCGCGGCCTGAACCATGCGCTCCGGCGTAATGAGGTTCGCGGCGCCGAGCTGGTCGTCTTTCCCCCAGCGTCCCCAGTTCATCACTCGCTCTTCGGTC
>CAMAVV010000040.1 GCA_945861815.1 Thermoflexus hugenholtzii JAD2 | reverse complement strand
GGCTTAGGGCGCAGCGAGTTGAGCCTGGCCCTCGAGGCATCCAAGAAGGCGATCGCCGATGCAGGCCTGCAAACCAAAGACATCGACGGCATCGTCCGGTGGGATATCGATAACGTTAGCGACGATCAGCTTGCCGCAGCCCTCGGTATCCGCGAACTTACCTTTTTTGCCACCGCTCCCTGGGGTGGCGGCGCTGGTGGCAACGCCGTGCAGCTCGCCGCGATGGCCGTTGCCACGGGACAGGCCAACAACGTCCTTGTCTTCCGCTCGCGCAACCGGGGGAAGCAATCGATCCAGGCTGGCGGCGGACAGCATTCCGGAGGTCGGCCCTGGGAGAAACAGGCGCAAGTCGTCTCCGGGTCAAAGCAATACACCGTTCCCTTCGGTCTCGCCTCGCCCGTGCAGGAGGTCGCCGTTCTCACCCGCCGCCACATGCACGTCTTTGGCACAAAGGCCGAACACCTGGGTGGAATCGCGATCAACCAGCGCACCAACGCCGTTCGCAACCCCGATGCAGTGATGCGCAGCCCCATCACCATGGACGACTACCTCAGCTCGCGCTGGATCGCCGAACCTATGCGCCTCTTCGATTGCTGTCTTGAAACCGACGGCGCTGGCGCGGTCATCGTCACCTCGGCGGCGAATGCGCGCAATTCGAAGAACAAGCCGGCCTACATCCTGGCTGCGGCGCAGGGCATCTCCCACGGCTCACAGGGGATGACCAACTACTATCGCGACGACTTTTTCAACACCGATTCCAGTGTCTGTGCAAAGCATCTCTACCAACGCGCAGGAGTTCAAGCTAAGGACATCGATGTGGCCCAGCTCTATGACGCCTTTTCGGCGACAGTCCTGCTCCTTATCGAAGACTTCCTCTGCGGGCGCGGCAACGCCGGTGCCCTCATCGAGTCTGGCGGTATCACTTTCGCGAAGGGCAAGACGCCCGTGAACACCAGCGGTGCTGGCCTCTCCGAAGTCTATCTTCACGGATTCAACCTCATCATCGAAGCAGTGCGCCAGATCCGCGGGACCGCAGTGAACCAGGTGAAGGACGTCGAGCTCTCCCTCTACGCCGCCGCGCCGCCTGTGCCGACCAGCGCCTTCATCTTAAGCAAGAACCCCTAGCCCATGGCAGGCCGCGACCTCGCCTTCACCCCTGCCTGGCAGCTAGCAAAACTCTTCCGTCGCAAAAAGCTCTCGCCCGTCGAGTTCACTCGCGCCGTCCTCGACCGCATCGAGCGGTTCAATCCGAAGCTCAACGCCTTCCTCGCCGTTGCCGCTGACGCTGCGATGGCCCAGGCCAAGGTCGCCGAGATTCGTTTCTCCTCAGGCACAGAGCTGCCTTCGCTCCTCGGGCTTCCTATATCGATTAAAGACCTTACCCACACCAAAGGTATCGTCAGCACTGGCGGCTCCCTCGCTTACAAGGACTTTGTTCCGGATGAAGATGCCATCGCCGTCGAACGCTTGCGGCGTGCCGGCGCCATCATCATAGGCAAGACGAACACCCCGGAGTTCGGCAACTCGGCGACGACTGAGAATCGCTTAGGCGACGACTGCCGCAATCCGTGGGACACCGCGCGCACAAGCGGCGGCTCCAGTGGCGGCGCTGCCTCCTCGGTTGCCGCTGGCATCTGTCCACTCGCCATGGGCACCGATGGCGGCGGCTCTATCCGCATCCCATCCAGCCTCTGCGGCGTCTTTGGCATCAAGCCAACCTTTGGCACGATACCTGGCGGCCGCAGCTTCAGCGGCATGCCCATCTTCTCCGCAGGCGGGCCGATCACTCGCTCCATCCGTGATGCTGCCATGCTGCTCGATGCGACGGCAGGTCATGACAGTCGCGATCCTCGTTCCCGGCGGGAGCCTCCGCCAAACTTCCTGCGCGCCCTCTCCAAGGGAGTGAAGGGCTTGCGTGTCGCCTGGTCCTTCGACCTCAACTACGCCGTGGCCGACCCTGAAGTTCTCGCCCTCACCTCCGATGCCGCTCACGTCTTCGATCACCTTGGCTGCGTCGTCGAGGACGACAATCCTGATCTTGGTGAGCCATTTGGCGCATTTGGCCCTGTCGTCGTCGCCGATAGCTATGTCGCCTTTGGCCATCTCCTGGAGACCAAGGCAGACCTGCTGACAGACAATTTCAGGAAGAGTCTGGAGCGTGGGAAGCTAATCACCGGTGCGCAGTACTCTCAGGCGCTGCGCACCATCGACGTCATCAAGTCCAAGATGGCTGACTTCTTCGAGCGCTACGACTTGCTTCTCTGCCCGGCGACTGCAGTTCCTGCCTTCCCTTGCGGCCAGCGACCATCAGTCATAGGTGGGCAGTCGGTCAGTACACTCTGGGGCCCCTTTCCCTTCACGGTGCCCTTCAACATCACCGGGCAGCCTGCGGCCAGCGTCCCGTGTGGCTTTACGCATAATGGCCTGCCCGTCGGCCTTCAGATCGTCGGGCGCATCGGCCAGGACGACCTTGTGATGCGCGCGGCGGCAGCCTTTGAAGAGGCGCGCCCCTGGGCAGGTCGCACGCCGGCCCTGGACTAGCGTTATGCCGCTGAACCCCAAGTGCCAGCCGCTGATCGATGGGTACAATGCGCGCTATGGCGGCAAGGTGCGAAACGCCGAGACGCTGCCCGCGGTTCGCGCGCAGATGGAGGCTGGGCCGCCGCCCGTCGTTCCAGAAATCGCGAGCGTCGAGGATCGCCGCATCCCTGGCCTTCATGGCGATATCCCGATTCGCATCTACAGGCCTATGAAAAGTGCCTCTCCGTTACCGGTGCTTGTCACGTTTCATGGCGGCGGTTGGTGCATCGGCAGCGTCAACTCCCACGATGGGACTGCGCGAAGGTTGGCCCTTGCCGGCCAGTGCGCCGTCGTCTCCGTTGACTATCGCCTTGCGCCAGAGCACAAGTTCCCTGCGCCCTTCGATGACTGCTTCGCCGCAACAAAATGGGTCGCTGAACATGGGCGGGAGCTTGGCGTTGATGCCTCGCGTCTTGCTGTGGGAGGCGATAGCTCAGGCGGCAACCTGGCGGCGGCCGTGGCTCTCAAAGCTCGCGACGCTGGCGGTCCAAAGCTCGCCTTCCAACTGCTTATCTACCCGGCCCTCGACCGCACCCTCGATACGCCGTCCTACAAGCAAAATGCCAAAGGCTATCTGCTGACGCGCGAGACGATGGCCACCAACTGGGCGCTCTACCTTCGCACAGACGCCGACTCGAAGAATCCCTACGCCTGCCCCAACCAGGCCAAAGACCTTCGCGGCTTGCCCTCTGCCCTCATCATCACCGCCGAGTACGATCCCCTTCGCGACGACGGCGATATTTACGCCAAGAAGCTGCGCGCCGCGGGCGTCCCTGTGACGTACACCTGCTACGAAGGCATGATTCATGCCTTCTTCAGCTACAGCGATGTCCTCGATGAGGCGAAGCAGGCGTTAGCTCAAGCAGGCGCAGCCCTGAAGCAAGCGCTTCGATAGGGGCGCGGGTGTCTTCATCCAGACGTATCTGGGCACATGTCTGTCTTCAGGCCGTATCCTCGGCCCTCACTCCCATACCGCATCGGAGTGCTCTACCAGGATAGAAGTCCGAGAATCTTGCAGTCACGCTATCACAGGGCAGGTGGCTTGTTTCCCAACGCCAGCCTCACCGCGTCGCGCAGCGTTTCGGCATATAAGAGCTTCAACTCACCGGGGGCTTTGACCTTGCTGCTTCCCTGGCCTGGCATCACGCACAGCTTGAAGCCCAATGCTGCCGCTTCTGCAAGGCGTCGCTCCGTTTGATTCACGGGTCGCAGCTCGCCGCTCAGGCCGATCTCGCCCATCACCACGCACCCTTCGCGCAGTGGCGTGTCCCGTACGCTGGAGGCCACAGCCAAAGCGATCGCTGCATCTGCCGCCGGCTCCTCGATGTGCAACCCGCCCACCACATTCACGATCACGTCTTGCCCGCCCATCGGCAGTCCGATGTGCTTCGTCAGCACGGCGAGGATGAGCAAAAGTCGGTTGAAGTCCACGCCGTTCGCGATGCGCCGTGACGGGCCGAGCCCTGCGGGTGTCGCCAGCGCCTGTATCTCGATGAGCAGCGGCCGCGTCCCCTCCAGCGTAGGCACGATCGCCGAGCCGATGGCCGACTCCTGCCGGTGCGCCAGGAACGCCTCTGAGGGGTTGTTCACTTCGGCAAGGCCGCGCTCCCGCATCTCGAAGATGCCCACCTCGTTCGTGGAGCCAAAGCGATTCTTCACCCCGCGCAGAATGCGGAACGGGCTGAACCCTTCGCCCTCCAGGTAGAGCACCACATCCACCATATGCTCCAGCACTCGCGGCCCCGCGATTGCGCCATCCTTCGTCACATGCCCTGCGATCATCACTGGCACGCCGTGGCTCTTGGCCCACTGCATCAGCCGCAAGGCGCTCTCGCGTACCTGGCCCACGCTCCCCGCCGCAGAGGTCACCGTCGAAAGCGACATCGTTTGGATGGAATCGACGATGACTAAGGATGGCCGGGCTTGGTCCAGGCGCGCCAGCACCGCGTCCAGGTCGGTCTCTGCAAGGAGATGAAGCCCTTTGCCTGACAGTCCCAACCGCGATGCCCGCAACTTGATCTGCATCGGCGACTCTTCGCCTGAGACGTAGACGACGGGACCGATGCTCTCGGCAACGACCTGCGCTATTTGCAGGAGCAGCGTTGATTTCCCGATGCCAGGGTCGCCGCCGATGAGCGTCAGCGAGCCGGGGACGATGCCGCCGCCGAGCACGCGATTCATCTCGCGCATGGGCAGGGCGAGGCGATGCGTGTCGGAGAGAGTGATCGTTGAAAGTTCCTGGCTCTCGCTCGCCTTGCCCCCTGTCCACGGTTTGGCGGGCGATGGCGGCGCAACGATCGTCTCGACCATCGTATTGAACTGCCCGCACTCGGTGCAGCGCCCGAGCCACTTGGCGCTTTCGGCGCTGCATTGCTGGCAGACGAAAAGTGTTTTGGGGTTGGATTTTGCCATCGCCGTATCAGGTATTGTACCGTTGGAACGGCCTATGCGCTATGAGCGGATGGCGCGCGGCGTTGCTGTTCCATGGCCCGTTGCGTCCCGATGGTGTGAACTTCGGAAAGTGGCCAAAAGCAACTGGAATTATGATTGACATACCTTGGGGCCTTACCTACAATTGCCCTGACTTGCGGTTTCGCTTTGCATGTGGAATGTCCGGTTCTCCGCAAGCACTCTCCCGTGTAAGGAAACACTGTGACCGTTGCAAAGTCCCTTTTCGAACTGCAAGAGGTTGACCTGGAGCTCGATAAGCATGCCAAAGCCCTCGCGCAGATCGATGCACAACTCAAAGGCAGCAAGGCGTTGACCTTGGCAAAGGCTGAACTTGCGAAACGCCAAAAGCAGTTGCAAGAACTCCAAGCCCAGCAGAAGACAGGCGAACTCGATGCCGCCGATGCGAAGGAACGTGTTACTACCGTTGAATCCCGCATGATGGGCAACCAGGTCAGCCCCCGCGAACTGCCCGCGCTCCAAAAAGAAGTGACGAATCTCAAGGGACGGCAGAAGGGTCTCGAAGAGCAAGTTGTGGGCGTCATGGAGCGCGTAGAACAGGCGAAGAAGTCCCTGGACGTGCAGGCGGCTATTGTGAAGAGTGAAGAGGCCAACTGGGCAGAGCATAAGAAGAGACTGGCGCAGGAGAAGCGGCTGGTATCTGGAGAAGTGCCAGGCGTGCAAGCTCAGCACGATGAGTTTTCAGCTGAAGTTACCGATCAGGCGAAGGCTCTCTACCAAAGTATCCGCATCAAAAAGGGCGGCGTCGCTGTCTCCAAAGTGCAGGGTGGCATCTGCTCAGGCTGCCGCATCACCCTGCCCACAACCCTCGTCCAGCGGGCGCGCGCCGGCAAAGAGCTGGTCTACTGCGGGAATTGTGGCCGGATTCTGTACGTTCCATAGCGTGATATTTCCCGCCTCTTTCGCAGTGCGGCAGAGGCGTAATCGTTGAGATAAAACGGGGGTGGGGATGCAAAAAGCGCTGAATCGCCCAGCTATCCTTCAACCCAAAGCCGTCGCCTATTTTCAAGCGGCGCGCCATGACTCCCAGGACGCCGAGCTCCCTGCCGATCACGAGCAGGCCTTCGCCGCCTTCTGCGCGCGGCTTGGCTACCACCCTGCCGGCGTCTTTGGCGAAAAGAACGGCGCAGGCCCGGCCTTTGCCGAACTCATCGACTTCCTTCGTCACGAAGGGTCAGGCATCACCGTCGTCGTGCCCTCTCCTGACGTCTTCGGCGGTCGGACCCATGATGCAGCCCTCGCCGTTCTTGAGATGGAGGGCCTTGGCGCAAAGGTTCAGGTCATAACCACTGGACAGGCCCTCGATTCCGCCAAGATGCTCGCGACCCAGTCAGGAAAGACAGGCAAGCCGCCAGGACGTGCCGAGCGCATCACCATGGCGATGTACAAGCGCGCGGTGAAGGGCGAAGGCCTGGGAAAGCCGCCCTACGGCTATCGCATCGGCCAGACACGCAAGCTGGAGATGTTTCAGCCCGAGGCTGAGACGGTCAAGCTCATCTATCAGTTGTATACCCAAAAGAACGCGGGCATCCGCCTCATCGCGCGCCACTTGAACGAGCACGCCATCCCCACCCGCAGGGGCGGCAAGTGGAGCATGGTCACCATCCGCGATATCCTGCGCAACCGAGCCTATCTGGGCACCTATACGCGCTTCGGCGTGCGCGTCCCGGGCAGCCATGCAGCCATCGTCACACCGGATATGTTCCGCTGGGCGCAGAACATGCTCGAAGAGCGCAAGCCCCGCCGGAAGAATGGTCAGGCTGCGCCCTTTGCCCTTTCGGGGCTGGTCTATTGCGGCTACTGCAACAACCGGATGGTTGGCGTCACCCGTAAACAGGCCTGGACGCGCCGCAAGGACGGCTCAAAAACGGAGAAGCAGTATCGCTACTACCAATGCCAGTCCCGCACCAACCAAAGCGTCTGCGAATACCACACCAAACGCTCAGACCAGCTTGAGTCAGACATTCTGACCTTTCTTACCAATCGCGCTCCCGAGTTGGAGGCGATGAAGGAGAAGCGGTCGCTGGCCGCCACGGCTGCTGCAACGCAGAAAGAGCGCCAGCGTCTGGAGGCGATGCGGGCAAAGCTTGAGCGCAAGCTGCGCCAGATGCTTCACTTGGTGACAGCCGGGAAGCTTCCGTATCAGACATTCAAGCAGAGCGGGCCCAAGCTGATCATCGAGAAGCGCGAGGTGGAGGACGATATCCGGCGGCTGGCCGCTAGCCGCTCCACTCGCACTGGCACTCCCGGGCAGCAGGCTGCCCAGGCCATCGGCCGTCTCGTCACCGGCTGGGGCACCCTGGACCTCAATGCCAAGCGTTCGCTTCTCAGCAGCCTTGTCGAGAACATCGTTATCTTCGACGACCGCACGGATATCCACCTTCGCGCCGCCTAAGGGGAAGCGCTTGTGATCAACATCGGCCTCTCCATCTTTGGGCTCAAACCCGTGAGTATGCCCAGGGTGGCAGCGAGGGCTGAAGAGCTTGGCTTTGGCTCTATATGGGTCGCTGAGCATCTCGTCTTTCCTGCCGAGATTCCCTCCACCTATCCCTACTCTGCCAGTGGTCGTCCCCCTATCAATCCCGATACTCCTCTTCTCGATCCCTGGGTCGTCCTGAGCTACATCGCCGCCGCCACAAAGAAGGTGAAACTGGGCACCGGCGTTTATATCTTGCCCCTGCGCAACCCCTTCGGCACCGCTCGCTCCGTCGTCACCCTCGACCGTCTCTCTGAAGGCCGCGTCATCCTAGGCGTTGGCGTCGGCTGGCTCAAGGAAGAGTTCCAGGCCGTCGGCGAGAATTGGGAGAACCGGCTCAAACGGACAAAAGAGACCGTTGAAATCATCAGGAAGCTGTGGACAGAGGAGACGATCAGCTACCGGGGCGCGTACTACTCCTTCGACGCGGTGAAGTTCCAGCCAAAGCCTGTGCAGAAGCCGTCCATCCCTATCGAGTTTGGCGGCGAGACAAAGGCCGCCCTGCGCCGTGCCGCCGAACTGGGCGATGGCTGGATCGCCGCGGGCCGCTGGCAGCCCGATGGCTTGGCGAAGGTCGTCGCTGAGATACAGGGCTACCGTCGGGAGGCGGGCCGCACAGGCCCCTTCAACGTCACCTGCAGCTGCGCCATGGATCCAACCGTTGAAAACGTCCGGCGTTATGAGGCCGCTGGTGCAACCAGGGTCTACCTGCGGCCCCCTATCTCACCTGGTACGCCTAGCGTCGAAGCAGACTTCCACGCCTACCTGGAGCGCATGCACGATACGCTGCTCACCAAGCTTTAGACCGGCTTGAGCTTGATGATGATGTGCCTGCTTTTTGCCGCCTCAGCCGTCTTGGCCATGCGCTCGTGATGCGTCGCCTCGTACTTCTTCTTCTTCAGCATGTCGATTATCATCATGGGGCGCTATGGACCTCAACACCAAACGCTCGATGTTGAACAGCCTGGGAGACAAGTCACGGTCTACGATGATTGCACGGACATTACCCTCCGTGGGATGTAACAGAGGTGATTTTTGATTAATATCGGATTCTCAATCTTCGGCCTGAAACCGACAGCCATACTCAAGGTCGCCGCCAGAGCTGAAGAGCTTGGCTTTGGCTCCGTCTGGGTGGGCGAGCACCTTGTTTTCCCAGCCGAGATACCTGCGACCTATCCCTATTCCGCCAGTGGCCGCGCGCCTGTCAATCCAGAGTCGCCTCTCCTCGACCCCTTGGTCGTGCTGGGCTTTATCGCCGCCGCCACGAAAAAGATAAAACTGGGCACCGGCGTCTATATCCTCCCCTTGCGTAACCCTTTCGTGACGGCGCGCGCCGTCACCACGCTGGACTGCCTTTCTGAGGGGCGGGTGATTTTTGGCGTTGGCGTCGGCTGGCTAAAGGAAGAGTTTCAGGCCGTTGGCGAGAATTGGGAGAATCGACTCAAGAGAATGGGAGAGGCAGTAGAGGTGATCAAGCGGCTTTGGACAGAGGATACGATTCAGTACAAGGGTCACTACTACTCGTTCGACGCTGTGAAGTTTCAGCCCAAGCCTGTCCAGAAACCACACCCCCCTATCGAGTTTGGTGGTGTGACGAAGGCGGCTTTGCGCCGTGCCGCGGAGCTTGGAGACGGTTGGATTTCCGCTGGGCGCTTTGAACCTGAGGATGTGGTAAAGGTTGTGGAAGAGATTCAGGGCTATCGGCGGGAAGCTGGCAAGACTGGCCCATTCAATATCACGTGCCTCTGCGCCATCGAGCCAACGCTTGAGAACATCCGACGCTATGAAGCGGCAGGCGCCACACGCGTCTATCTCCGCCCGCTCCTCTCGCGGAGATCACCAGGTCTGGAAGGAGACTTCTACTCTTTCCTCGAGCACACCTATAACACGCTGCTGAGCAAGCTGTAGGTGGCGACCGGAATATTCGCCCGCTTTTTTCTTAAGTCGGCTTGAGCTTGATGATGATGTGCCCGCTCTTTGCCGCCTCAGCCGTCTTGGCCATGCGCTCGTGATGCGTCGCCGCATACTTCTTCTTCAGCATGTCGATCATCATCGGCACCCAGTTCGGGTCCGCCATAATGTCGGCGCGCATCGTGAGCCTGTCGGCGCTTTCTGATGAGCCGATCGCGACCTCTGCCTCTGGCGTCGCCTTCAAGTCCCACACCTCGCTCGATGATTCGGCTGAGAGGACATAAAGGCGCTCGCCATCGTGAACGAACCAAAGAGGATATGTCGCGATGGCCCCTGATGGGCGGCGAACCCGCAGCCACAACTCCTCTGCAGTCTTGGTCTTGGTGGCAAGTTCAGCAAGGGTTGGCATGAGAGGCTCCTTCGAAGGTGTGCAGGCAACCCAGAGTATATGGAATGCGGTACGGCTGGACAAGCGAAAAAAACCTAACTGCCTGCTCTTTGCGTACAATTGGTGGGATGCATGACTGAAGGGGTGTTGTGAAACTTACGCAGAAACAGCGGCTCTTCGCCCTTGTCGTGGCCGTTTCGCTCATCGTTGGGGTCGTTGTGGCGCTGATGGCAACCTCGCCTGATAAGGCAAAGAAGGATGAGGCCGCTGCCCCTGACGACCGCACCGATTTCTCCCAGCTTCCCAGCCGGGGCGCGCAGGTCGGCAAGCTGGCGCCTGAAATCGTGGGTATTTCCGCTTGGCTCAACTCACAACCCCTCGCGCTGAAGGACCTGCGCGGCAAGGTCGTCCTCGTCGATTTCTGGA
>CAMAVV010000039.1 GCA_945861815.1 Thermoflexus hugenholtzii JAD2 | reverse complement strand
CGCCTGCTCCAAGTCAGCCTCTTGCACCGTGCCTGTTGCCGTTGCGCCGTAGTAGGAGCCGGTGGTGCGCATCCCTTCGTTCCACGGCAGCCCCGCGATGACCATGCCGCCTGCCAGCATCCAGTGAATCATCGTCAGCAGGGTGAACTCGATACCCGCCGATTTAGATGAGCCTGCGGTGAAGGCTGCGCCGATCTTGTCCTTGATCTGCCCCTCTGACCAAAGGTCGCCGAGGCCGTCCATCCACTGCTTCATCTTGCCGGTGATGCCCGACCAGTTGGGCGAGCCGAGGATGATAGCGTCCGCCTTCTCCAGGTCTGCCTTTGTGGCGTCGTCGATTCGCGAGAGGCGTGCCGTGACGCCGGGGACAGCGGCAACGCCTTGCGCAACGCCCTGGGCGAGCTTTTCTATGAGGCCGCCGCGACTATCGAAGACGATGAGGACGTGGCGAGAAGACATCGACTACATCTCCAGGCCCAAGGCTTTGAAGATTTCGGCGTAGTGGCCTGGGTTGCCAGGGTTATAGAAGCTATTGGCGTGAAGTAGCGTGCCATTCTGGTCGATGACAAAGATGGCACGCCTGGCGCGTTTGGATACCGGATCGGCGACGCCGTACAGGGAGGCAACCTGCAGCGAAGGGTCGCTCGCCAAGGGGAAGGGCAGGCCGCCTAGCTTTTGGGCGAACTGTTTGTGAGAGTCGAGAGTGTCGGCGCTGATGGCGACGACTTGTGCGCCAAGTTCCTGAAGGGTCGCGAACTCCTCTTTGAACGAAGAGACCTCTGTTGAGCAGAGGGGTGTTGCATCTTCCGTGTAGAAAGCGAGGAGGAGCTTGCCTTTTGCGAGGAGGTCGGAGAGGCGCAGCTCGCCGGAGGTGCTGGGGAGTGTGAAGGCGGGCGCTTGCCGGCCCGTCTGAAGTTCTGGACTCATCGGGGCCTCGCGCTGCTTAGGCCTTCTTGAACTTCTTCAACTCGCTATAGACGCGGTGCATCTCTTCGTCGGCGGGGTTCTTGGTGTAGTAGGGTTTGACGACGACGCCAGTGAAGGCGAGGACGACGCCGGAGTGGTCGTCGATGCAGAAGTCAGGCACGATATCGACCCCCAGCTCGATAAGGGTCTCCCGGTAGTCGGAGAGGGGTTTGAGATAGCACGTCTCGATGAACGACTTCAGATCGTGGCGGCGGACGACTTCCCAGCGGATGCCAACGCCCGACCAGATGTAGATCTTGTGGCCGTCCAGCTTGATCTTCTCGAAGGTTTCCCTGACGAAGGGGCGGAGGCTACCGTCTTCCGCGATAAGGGTGTAATCGACGTCGAAAAAGACGTTCATAGGCTCCTACTCGATGCGACAGCACCCGATTATACCAGATTCAACTTCGCGGCAACGGTCGAAAAAAGCAGGCGTCCCGTTGCCAGCGGGACGCCTGCAAGGGTTCGAAGCCGGCTCGATACCCTCAATCAGAGTGGCGGGAAAGGGAGGGAGTCGAACCCACCGTCCTTCCGGAAACGGAAGGACCAACGGTTTTGAAGACCGCGAAGCCCACCGGGACCCATCCTCTCCCCCGGAGAGAGGCGGTTAGGCGGGCATCAGGGCGTCAACCCTGCGCTTGATCTCTCGCTTTGGCACAGCGCCGATGATTTGGTCGACAGGCTTGCCGTCCTTGAAGATGATGAGCGCCGGGATGGCCCGGATGCTGTACTTCATCGACGTTTCAGGGTTCTCGTCCACGTTGAGCTTCACGAAGGAGACCTTGCCGGCGTACTCGGTCGCCAGCTCTTCGACCACGGGGGCGATCATACGGCAGGGGCCGCACCAGACAGCCCAGAAGTCAACGACGACGGGCGTCGTGGACTTCAAGACCTGTGTATCAAAGGTCTGGTCGGAGACTTCAATAGGTTTGGACATGGGTACCTCTTCTACAGCTTAGCTTTTGTGCTGCCCACTACGTTGGATGCGCGATCTGGGCCGTGGGATTCGCCGAGGGCTGGAGCCAGCCTTCGCGAATCATGCGCAGGGAGAACCCGATGGCGTGCTTCACATCATCGGCGTCGCTTCTGCCGTGGGCCATGATGACGTTGCCGTTCACGCCCAGCAGCGGCGCGCCACCGATATTACTATAGTCCCACTGCTTTACAACAGACTTGATCGGCGGGCCCCAGAGGAACTTGGAGGCGCGGGCGAGAGGGCTGTTGATGAGGGCGCCCTTCAGGGAGAGGAAGATAGACTCGGTGAGGGCCTCCGCCAGCTTGAGGACGACGTTCCCGGTGAAGCCATCAGTCACGATAACGTCAGCCTTGCCGTTCAAGACGTCAAAACCTTCCACATTCCCGATAAAGTTCAGGTTGCTGGCCTTGAGCAGATGGTGTGTCTCTTTAACCAGTTTGCTGCCCTTCGACTCTTCTTCACCATTGCTGAGTAGTCCCACGCGCGGCTTCTCAACCTTGAAGAGCTTGGTCATAAAGTCGCTGCCCATGTGGGCGAACTCGACAAGGAAGGAGGGCCGGCAATCGGCATTCGCGCCGATATCGAGAAAGATGGCGGCCTTGCCGTCGGTGGTTGAGAAAATGGTGGCGATGGCAGGGCGCTCGATGCCGGGCATAGTGCCAAGGGTGAAGAGAGCGGCGGTGCCTATAGCGCCTGTGTTCCCTGCTGAGATGAAGGCCGCGGCCTTCCCCTCTTTGTGCAGGCGCAGGCCCACTGCGATAGAGGAATCAGGCTTCTTGCGCCAGGCATCGGTAGGCGATTCGGCCATATCGATAACCTGGCTCGCCTCGATGGGAGTGATGGTGGCGGCCCCGGCCTCTCGGGCGCGTTCCATCTGGAACTTGAGGACTTCTTTGGGGCCGACCAAGGCGATGTGCGCGCCGAGGTCAAGGGATGCCGCGATAGCCCCCGTGGCGATCTCTTCGGGAGCCTTATCGCCGCCCATCACGTCCAGCGCGATCGTCTCGTTGGGCATCGGCCTCCGTTCGTCTCAGCGCAAGTCTCGACAATAGTAGCGGTTGCCTTCTGGACTGACAAGCTGAAAGGGAGGGGCGAGGTCAGAAGACCTTTGCTGCCAGCATCATCGCTGCGCCAGAGGCAAGGGGCACCTTGAGATTGTCGTCCAGGCCAAAGATAGGGATGACTTCTGCCAGGGTGGCGACGATTGCGCCGACGATGATGACCCAGTAGGAGACATCGAGCCCGCCTGCCCAGACTATTGCTCCGATGATGAGGGCGGCGATGAGAAAGACGAAGGAGCCTTCCAGCGTCTTATCGAACCAGCGCCGCCGCCCCCAACGCTCGCCGACAAAGGCAGCAAAGGGGTCAGCGACAGCAGTGAAGAAGAGCCCGGCGGTGTAGGCGGCGCGCGGCATGGTGATCATCGAAACTGCCGTCGCGACCATCAACGAGGTGCTGGCGAAGGCTGATTGCTTCTCTTTCTGCTTCATGATGCGCTGGAAGTAGCGCGTCATGAAGCTGTTCAAGGGTGACCAGCGCCGGCGCGTCCATTCCATCGCAACAAAGGCGATGGCGACGCTTGCCGCCGTGAGCATGAGCGGAGTCTTGGGGACGAAGAAGGAGAGCGTTGGAAAGAGCGAGGCGGCAAAGAGGTGGAAGATGCGCCGCTCGATAGGAGCTTTGGGCTTGGCGGCGGAGGAAAGTGTGGTCACGGAATGTTGTGTCTAGCGTTGGTTCGCTGTGTAGGCTTGGAGAGCCGCCTTCACCGCATCGACGGCCAGAACTGCCGAATGGAACTTGGCAGGGAGCAGTCCGCCAAGGGCCTCGGCGACCTGCTCGCGCGTCACCCCATTCGCCTGGGCCGTTGTCTTTCCCTTCACCATCTCGCTGGCGATGCTGGCGGCGGCAAGGGATGCGCCGCAAGCCTGGGCCTTCCATTTCACATCCGTGATGATGCCGTCGCGCACTTTGAGCATCAGGCGCATGGTATCGCCGCAGGCGGGGTTATAGACAGAGGCTGAGGCATCGGGAGCAGCGATCTCTCCCTGGTTGCGGGGGTTGGAGTAGTGCTCCATCGCCGCCTCTTTGCCCTCGGCAGCGCGCGTCAAGGCTTCGCCTCCACAGGTGGCGCGGTATCCCGGACGCGCTGGATGATGCCAGGCAGGACATCCAGCACCCTATCGACCTCTTGGACGGTGTTCTCCGGGCCGAGGGTGAGGCGGAGGGTGCCGATAGCGAGGTTCGCGGGGATGCCGCAGGCGACAAGGACGTGGGATGGTTCGAGGGAGGCTGTGCGGCAGGCGCTGCCGGTTGATGCGCCGATGCCCGCCTCATCCAGCGCCATGAGGGTCCACTGGGAGTCCGTGCGGTCGAAGGAGAAGTTGATATTGTTGGGCAGGCGCTCCGTTGGGTGGCCGTTGAGGTGTGCGCCCTGGATGCGCTGCTGGACCCCTGCGATGAGCCTATCGCGAAGGGCCTTGGTCTGCTCCACGTTGGCGGCGCGCTCTTCAGCGGCGAGCTTCAAGGCCACAGCTGTGCCGGCGATGCCAGGGACATTTTCAGTACCGGCGCGGCGGTTGCGCTCATGGCTGCCGCCGGTCTGCTGGGCCTCGAAGGGCGTGGCTCTGCGGAGATAGAGGACACCTGCGCCCTTTGGCCCGTTGAACTTGTGGGAGGAGAGGCTAAGGGCGTCGACGCCAAGGCGGTCGACGTTGATATCAAGATAGCCGGGGCACTGAACGGCGTCGGTGTGGACGGCGATGTGCGTTTTGAGGCTCTTGGCCTTGGCCTTTGCTATCGCGGCGATCTCGGCAACCGGGTTGATCGTGCCCACTTCGTTGTTCGCCAGCATGATACTGATAAGCACCGTTTCGCGCTTGATGGCCTTTTCGATGTCGCTGACGCTGACCATGCCTCGCGAATCGACGGGCAGGTAGGTCACCTCAAAGCCGAGCTTCTCCATAAAGTGGCAGGTGTGCAGCACGGCGTGATGTTCGGCGGCAGAGGTGATGATGTGGTTGCCCTGGGGGCGCAGGGCCATCGCGATGCCTTTGATGGCGGCATTGTCCGATTCGGTTCCGCCGCTGGTGAAGATGATTTCGGGGGGACGTGTGCCGAGCACATCGGCGACGGTCTTACGCGCGGCATCGACGGCCTGGCGAGCTTTCTGGGCAGGCAGGTAGGAGCTCGAAGGGTTGTGAAACTGCTCCGAAAAATAGGGGAGCATTGCTTCGAGGGCTTTGGGATGGACGGCGGTCGTTGCCGCGTGGTCCATATAGATAAATGAGGTCTCTTCGTGAGGCATAGGAGGTGCCTTTCTCCAGGGATAAGTATAGCATTCCGCAGAGTGGCTACTGGACATAACGGGTAGGCCCTACGGATACAGAACAGGCCCTGTGCTAGACTCTTTGCGGCTCGTTTCCCCCCTGTGTTTTGGAGGTTTTGTCCATGGACTTCACCTTTACTTCTGAGCAGGATGCCTGGCGCCAGGAGGTTCGCGACTATATCCGCGCGGAGCTCGACCCGCGCATCATCGCCGGTGAAGAGGCATACCGTCAGCACTACAAGCTGGCGATGGGATTCAGAAAGAAGTTAGGCGCAAAGAAGTGGATCGGCATCGGCTGGCCGAAGGAGTATGGCGGCTTGGGCGCGTCGCCGATGATGCAGTGCATCTTTCACGAGGAGATGATCTACCATCACGCGCCCCTCGATTCCCAGGCCTACCAGCTTGGCCCGGCGATGATCAAGCATGGCTCTGAATATCTGAAGAGGAAGTTCATCGCCGCGACGGCTGCGCAGGAGATCGTCTGGTGCCAAGGCTTCTCCGAGCCGAACGCCGGCTCCGACCTGGCGAGCTTGCAGACGCGCGCCGTGGAAGATGGCGACGACTATGTGATCAACGGCTCGAAGATATGGACCTCGATGGCGCACAAGGCCGACTACATCCATATCCTTGTGCGCACCGACCCGAATGCGCCTAAGCACAAAGGCATCTCGTACTTTGTCGCCGATATGAAGCAGCCGGGCATCACTATCGTGCCGCTTATCGACATGAGCAACGAGCACCACTTCAATCAGGTCTTCTTCGAAAATGTGCGTGTGCCCAAGACAAACTTGATCGGCGAGAAGAACATGGGCTGGTATGTGGCGACGACGACGCTGGACAACGAGCGTTCCGGCATCCGCGATGTCGCGCGCTGCCGCCGCCTCTACGACGACATCGTCGGCGCGATGCGCCAGCTCAAAGGCGTGAGCGGCGTGCGGCGCGACGCAGGCGCGCTCCACAAGCTGGCCGATATGCGGGTGCAGATCGCCGTCAGCCGCAACCTCTCGTACCGGGTGGCGTGGATGCAGGACAATAAGCAACAACCGAACAAAGAGGCCTCGGCGGCGAAGATATTCGCGACTGAGCTGGAGCAGCGGATGTGCCGCGTGGGCATGGAGATTACGGGCTTGTACGGGCTGTTGCTCAACGGCGACAGGCGCGCGCCCGTGGCAGGCATCTTGCCTTATCAGATGATAGTGAGCATCCCGGCAACGATCGCTGCAGGCAGCTCAGAGGTCAACCGCAACATCATTGCGACACGCGGGCTAGGGCTGCCGCGATAGCCGGAAATTTTATCCACCGAATTAGGACGGCCCCATCGAACCATGCGCCCCTACGGTTTTTTCACGATGGCGATTTTATGCTCTGGGTCGCCCATGTAGGCGGCGACGTTCTCCGGGCGGTAGGCCACTGACGGGTTCTCGAATCGTGCGACGGCCTCCGGGTGGATTGCTTCGTTGAGGCCGCCACGGCCAAGCTGGCGCTTGAATGTCCCAAGGAAGCGATAGAACCACGGCGCTTTGGTGTGGAGCCGCCCGTCAGCGTCGGGATGGCTGATGGCGTCGAGGTACTGCGTGTCGAGGGCGAGGCCGCAGGAACCAGCCTTTTGCGCCATCCAGAGGAGCGCGATATCGGAGAGCCCGGTGCCTCTGTTGCCTCCTCCTACATCGGTATGCGTCCCCGCGAACCATACCTGCTCCACGTGCTGTCCCGGCTTCTCCTTCTTGGCCCATATGGAAGGCTTGAATGTCTTGCGTCGCTCGTCGATGGCAATGGCATGGAAGCCGTTGCGCACAAAGCGGCTCAGCTCAACATCGTGGAACTCGTACTTGCCCTTGGTGAGACGGCGCAGGCCTGCTACCGGGACGCCAAGCGCGCCGACGGTGTCCCACACGCCGAGGCATTTGATCTCCGCCACCCGCGAGTAGTCGGCACGGAACTTCTTCGCCGCGTCGTCGTCCGGGCGTACGTCTTTGCGGTGTTAGAGGGAGTAGGCGTCGTGGAACTTGTCGGCGTGGACCTTATGGAGGATGCCGCACTTACGGATAAGGCCAGCCAGACTTCGCACCGTGTAGGAGCCGCGGCTGAAGCCGAAGAAGAAGAGATCGTCCCCTTCGGCGTAATTGTGCATCAGGAAGTGGTAGTTGTCCGAGAGGTTCTGCTCCAGGCCGTTCCCGAATGCGCCGCCGGTCAGCTTATCGAGGATGTTGCCTGTGCCGACCCCCTGGTCGTAGAAGACGACCTGGCTTATGCCGTCAGGCGCGGTGGGCGCGATAGCCCGTGCGAGCTTGACCACATTGGTGGGGAAGCGCTGGCCGATCCAGTTCCAGGTGCCATCGGCGCAGACGATGATGCGTTTGCTCATACCCACATTCTACCGTGGGGTTGTCAACCGCTGCTCCCTGCGATACTACCGGGGCAGCCCCAAGCCGCGCCAGGCGATGACGTTGCGCTGAATCTCGGAGGTTCCTGAGCCGATGGTCGAGGCGATGGAGTGCAGGAATTGATGTTCGATGCGGCCTAGGACAGGCGCGCGCTTCCTGTCCTTGTGATAGTGGAGACCCTTCAGGCCGATGATCTCCATAAGCGTCCGCCCTAGGCGCTGGTTTAACTCCGTTGAGAAGACCTTGGCGATGGAGGCCTCCGCATTCGGCGCCTTGCCGGTGCGCTGCATCCACCCGACTCGGTAGTTCAACACCTTTCCCGCCTCTGACTGCACAACAAGGTCGGCAAGCTTGTACCGGGCCATGGGCTTATCTAGAGGCGCGTGCGCGGTGCCCGTTTGACTCTTGAGATAGGTGATCGAATCGTCGAGGAGGCGGCGCGCGCCGGATGAGGAGGCGACAGAGGAGCGTTCGAAGTCGAGGGCGGTTGCGGCGGCGTACCACCCCCGGTTGAGCTGGCCCAAGATATTTTTGGCGGGGACGCGCACGTTATCGAAGAAGCACTGGTTGAAGATATGCCCATCGGCGACGTTCAAAAGAGGCTTCACGGTGATGCCTGGCGTCTTCATATCCAGGAGAAAGTAGGTGATGCCTTTGTGTTTCTCAGCATTGGGGTCGGTCCGGCAGAGGAGGTGCATCCAATCGCCGTAGTGAGCAAAGGTGGTCCATATCTTGGTGCCATTGATGACGTAGTCGTCGCCGTCCTTCACAGCCGCGGTCTGGAGCGATGCAAGGTCTGAGCCAGCGTTGGGCTCGCTGAACCCCTGGCACCAGACGACCTCGCCGCGTGCGATTGGCGGGACGTGGACCTTCTTCTGTTCTTCACTGCCGTGGACGATAATGCAGGGGCCGATGAAGGCGTTGCCCGAGCCGTCTTTGCCAGGGACCCGGTTATAGGACAACTCTTCATTCAGGACCATCTGCATGATGTGGTCCGCGCCGCCTCCGCCGTATTCCTTGGGCCAGGCGAAGGTGAGCCACCCCTTGCGGCCAAGCTTCTTGCGAACCAGCTTGTCGAGGGCGAGCTCTTCAGGCCCGTCTACTTCGCCCATAAAGCCGTCCCAGGGCTGAGGCAGCTCCTTCTTCACAAAGTCGCGTACTTCCTGGCGTAGGTTGTCGTGTTCGGGGCCAAACATAAAATCCACGGGAGCCTCCATGCAGACAGTGAACCTACCTAGGATATGGGCGAGACTCCTTTGAATCAAGGGATGGAAGGGGCTGAGAGCAGGGGATGTGACAGTGGCGCGAAGAGGACGTATGATTGGCCTCAACTGACGGCGCACGTCAACACGCGTACGGGAGGGAAGATATGCCCCAGGTTGTGGCAAGCACAGAGGCGGTCGAGCGGCGCTATGAAGGCAGCACGGGGACCTTCATAAACCGCTATTTCATTAACCCGGACTACCGCCAGATGCCGCCTGGCATCTCCAAGGTGCCTTGCGCCTTTCTTGTGGGCCTGACGACGCCCGGCGGCGTGATACAGCCCCACTTCCACGCCGTGGACCAGTTCCAGGTGGTTGTGGCTGGCGGCGGGACGATCGGCAATCATGAACTGCACCCCATCTCAGTCCACTATACGGATGGCTACACTCCGTATGGACCGCTCCATGCGGGCCCCAAGGGCCTCTATTTCTTCACCCTGCGGGCGTGGACGGAAGGCACAAGCATCCACAACATGCCCGAGTCGCGGAACGAGATAAAGGGAAGATCTGGGCGAGAGGTCATGTTCGAAACCGACCTGCGCCCCGCGGAGACCCTCCATCGCAAGGACGTCGTGACTGAACAACCCTTCGCGCCCCATAGCGATGGCCTGGCCGCCTACGTTATCCGGGCGGGACCAAAGGCGCAGGCCGTCGCTCCTTCGCCCAAAGGCGCCGGTGGCCAGATGTGTCTTATCATCGGCGGCTCCGGGCTTCACGGAACGAAGCAACTCCCCCTTTGGTCGTGCATCTCCCTCTCGCCCGATGACGAACCGGCGCGTCTTATTGCAGGACTGTCTGGCCTGGAAGCCCTCGTCCTTCAATTCCCTACCTCGCGCACTGGGCTGTAGCTCGCGCCCGATGCCACGCGTCATCGACTACACGCTCTTCGATAGCCCTGACCTGATGGCGCGGATGTTCTACCCGCGCCGCGTCTGGTCGCCTCCCCCGCCTGGGGCGCAAGACCACATGGTGCCTATCGAGAAGGACGTGAGCCTTTCGGCGCGTTTCTATATGCGCGACAGGCAATCGCCCACGATTCTCTTCTTCCACGGCAACGGCGAGGTCGTGTGCGACTACGACGACATCGCCCCGGACTATCTGAAGGCGGGCGCGAACCTCTTTGCCGTTGACTTTCGCGGCTATGGCAAGAGCAGCGGCACGCCTCTCTTCTCCAATATGATTTCTGATGCCCGCGCAGTCTTTCCCCATGTCCGCGATATGCTGAAAAAAGAAGGCTATACAGGGAAGCTCTATGTAAAGGGGCGCTCCCTTGGCGGCCACTCTGCGCTTGAGGCGGCCTATCACTATCACGATGACCTTGCCGGGATGATTCACGAGAGCAGCGGCGCAGGGATCACGATGCGCATGACGCAGCGATTTGAAGGCA
>CAMAVV010000038.1 GCA_945861815.1 Thermoflexus hugenholtzii JAD2 | reverse complement strand
GTCGCGGCTGAGCGAAATGATGCGCCCGCTTTTCACCAGCGTTGCTGCCTCGATGCGCTTCTGGGCGGTGATGAGATTGATTGCGCCCTTCTGGTCGTCCTTGCCCCAGCGCCCCCAGTTGCTCCCCTTCTTGAGCATCTCGTCAACTTCTTTTTGGGTTGGGATGTGGCGTGATTTCATAATGGATATCCTCTGGAGTTATATGTCGGAATTGCAGGCGGACTATACCAATTTTGCCATCGTGAGTTTCGTTGTAGGTAGACGAAGGGTCTAGGACAAGGCGCACCGTCGACCCATTCGGCCTTGGATGCAGACTCCAGGGCCTCAGGGTGACAAAAGGGGAGAATAGTTCGTTTCTTAAAACAAGGCGAGGGGGTTGATTGGCCCGCCGGTGCCGCCGACGAGTCGAAGGGGCGCGAGGGAGACCAGGAACTCATGGCGTTTCTCTTGGTCGCAGGCCTGGGCGAGGGGCTCAAGAAGCGCATTGTCCACGAAGGCCATGCCATAGGCGAAGATGGCGCCGTGGACGGGAACGCCGAGGCTATAGCCGCTGGGTGTCGCGTCCATCATGTCCCATATAAGGACAGCCGCGTCGTACTCTTTGAAGAACCCCAGGCAGGAGGCGTGGAGGCCGGGTGTCTTTCCGGCGGGGCCGCCTTGGGCGTAGCTTTCGCCGGGGTTGGCTCGCTGCCAGGCTTCGCGGCCGCTGTAGATAACGAGTGCGTCGCCAGGCTCAACCTTCAGGCCTTGGGCTTTGACCGCCGCCTCCAGCTCCCAGCCGTGAACGGGCGCATCCAGGGTGACAAAGGGTTTCTTGCGGAACTTGGGGATATCGATAAGGAGGCCGCGGGTGACGATGCCTTCGGCCCAGGCCTCGACGCCGCCCCAGGTTGCGCCATCGAAAGTAACGTGCTTTTTGGGGTCGCCTCCATTATATATACCGTCCTTTCCCCAAAAGTGGGAGAGGGCGTCCAGGTGCGTGTTGGCGTAGCCGTGGAAGTAGATGCCGATATAGTCGCCCGATGCGCCATAGTTCTGCGCGTGGTGCGCCTTCATGTAGTGCTGGACAGGGCGCGCGTTGTTCGGCGCAGGCGTCTTCGCTAAGTCGCGGGTGAGAGAGACGATGCGCCCGGTGCGGACCAGCTCCGCCGCTGACGCGCGCTTCTTCGCGGTGATGAGATTGATCGCGCCCTTCTGGTCGTCCTTACCCCAGCGTCCCCAATTCGTCTTCTCATAGAGCCATGATTGGAGATCTTTCTCTGTGGGGATGCGCTTGCTGAGGGGCATGGGTTTTCTCCTTGGCGCGATGGGCGGGGCATAGCCCTGGCGTTGCCAGCCCGAGGACGTGCCTGCCCCTACTAGAGATACTTCTTCTTATGCGGGGACCTTGGTCTTAAGGCCGAAGAACTGGGCGGCATTTTCGCCCATGAGCTTGCGGATGATGTCGCCGGAGAGGCCGCCGCGCTCCAGGTTGGCGATGGCCTCCAGTGCATCTGAGGCGTCGTGCGCCGGGTAGCGCGAGCCCCATGCGCCGACGTTTTCGTAGAGGTCGGGCAGGCGCGTGACGCAAGACTCCCAGGTATCGAAGTTCACCAGGGAGGGACGCTTCTGGAAGACCTCTTCCGGCTCAAGGCTGACGGGCTTGGCCTGCGGGAAGAGCCAGAGATAGGTCTCCGACTTTTCCAGGGCCAGGGGCACCCAATAGCCGCCGGAATGGAAGTAGCCGAGCTTGAGCTTGGGGTAGTCCTCCATATGGCCGAAGAAGCAGATGGCGCTGAGGAAGAGGCCGCCGTCCATGCCGGGGGCGATGGCCTCCGCGACGGGATGGCCGATGCGCAGGGCAGCAGCGACGCGCTCGATGAAGGGGCCTTCCGAGGTCCACTCAGGGTTGGTGATGCCTGAGGAGGGCGTGATGCAGGCAGCAAGGCCCAGGCGTTCGATCTCCGCCCAGAGGGTGTTGTACTCCTGGGCGTTGGGATAGCGATTGTGGTAGAAGGAGGGGCGGATAGAGATGCCCTTGAAGCCGAGCTTCGCGATGCGCTGCAGTTCGCGCATAGCGAAGGCGGGCGATTGCATGGGCAGGATGGCCATGGGGAAGAGGCGCTTCGAATCGGCTTTGGCGAAGTCGGCGATCCAGTTGTTGTAGGCGCGCGTGAGGGCGTGAGCAACGTCCGGGTTCTCGATGATGGGCAGGTATTCGGCGAAGAGCGTGGGGAAGACGATAGCTTGGTCTATGCCCATCGCGTCCATGTCTTTCAGGCGCATCTTGCCATCCCACGCGCCGGGGTTCGAGGAGTGGGATTTCTTTGGGTCAAGGGAGCCGATCTCCTTCACGGTCATGCCTGGGCGGTAGATGGCAAAGCGATTCAGCTTGCCATCGGTCAAGGCGGGCGCGGGGGAGCCGTTGAGGATGACGGTGGGCGCGGTATCGACGCTGAGCTCATACCAAAAGGATGAGCGCGCCAGGGTGCGGTATTCCGGCTCCAGATACTTCGTCCAGATGTCCGCCGGCTCAAAGACGTGGCTATCGGCATCGATGACAGGGAAATTATGTTTCTTCATGGCATGCTCCTTGGCACAGGCTGCCCCGTCCACACCAGGGCAGCTTCACGAGGCGATGGAAGGCTGGACTAATGGCCGGCGCGGGCCGCCATCATCTTCGCCATGTACTCCCGGGCCAGCTTCGGGTCTTTCTGCACACGGACGAACTCGTCGAGTTCCGCAGGCTTGGGGAACCAGCCGGGACGCTCGATGGGCATCTGCTCGTGGACGAAGACCTTCGGCTCGATGCGGTACATGCGATAGGCGTTGCCGCCCAGCATCTTGGCCTGCACCGCCTCCGGCACTTCGACGTCGTTCATCTCGCTGATCGCGCTCCACGAGTCTGAGCCGTCATGGTGGTAGGAGTCAGAGGCCCAGACTGCGACGTTCTCGAACTTGTCCCACTGGCGGAACATGGGCGTCTCGTCCGATTCGAAGGAGATGAACATCTGCTCGTAGAAGGCCTCGCTGGGCAGGCGCTTGACAGGAAAGGTGCGCTGGCTGGCGTAGAGCATGAAGTAGCGGTCGAGGCGCTCGAGGATGCCGGGGAGCCAGGTGGAGTTCGATTCCAGGATGGACATCTTGAGCTTGGGGTAGCGCTCGAGGAAGCCGGAGAGGAGGACTTGGGCAAGCCAGACCGTCGCTTCGTAGATGAAGCTCAGGGTCTGGGAGTTGATGCCCTGGGCCATGCCCTGGCCGTGGGCGGTCAGGTCGATAAGCTCTCCTGGGGTGAACATCGGCTTATCGGTGGAAGCCACGCCGGTGGTGGTGGGGAAGGTGTGCATGCCCACCACGGTGTCCGTCTCTTCGAAGGCGCGGTAGACCTTGTCCCAGTTGATGCCGCCCCAGCTGGGGTAGACCTTGTTCGGGTAGTTGCCTTGGGCGTCTATGGGGCGCACGAGGGCGACGCGGACGCCCATCTTGGCGAGGCGGCGCAGCTCATCGACGGCATATTCGGCGTTCTGCACCGGGAGCCAGCCTGCGGCGTGAAGGCGCTCGCGGTTCACGCTGCAAAAGTCGTCGGCCCAGTTGTTGTAGGCGCGGGCCAGGGCATATGCGCCATCGGCATTCTCGATGAAGGGATAGTGGCCCACGAGGAGCGTGGGGATGACCATGACGGCGTCGATGCCCATCAGGTCCAGGTCTTTGATGCGGGCGTGGGGGTCGTATGCGCCCTGGTGCTCCAGGTAGTCCTTCTGCTCTTCCGAAAGCGGGGTGAAGATCAGCTTGCGCTTGATGGGCTTGGTCATCCCGGGGCCGGAGATGCAGATAGGGTTGAAGCCGGGGAAGAACTCGTAGCGCGCGCCGCCGATGACCTTTTTCTTCCCGTTGAGGATGGCCTGCTTATCGTTGCGCCAGTAGGACTGTTGGACGAGGTCCTTGTACTTCGGCTCGACGTACTCCCAAATCTTAAGCGGGTCGTTAATGTGGGCGTCGCAGTCGAAGACAGGGAACTTCTTGGTCATTTTGCCGTTGGCCGCACCACCGTTTTTCGACATCCTATCCCTCCTGAGCCGCCAGGTTGGCGGGAGCGTAGCAAAGCGCATAGGCAGTGTCAACCGAAGGCGGCTTAGTGGGGTGCGCGCGTTGCGAAAATCGTCATTGCCCGATGCCATATCCGATAGGGCGGGAGGGGCTGAGCATCCAGCCCCAGTGTGACGCGACAGGCCTGGGGTGGAGCAATCCATCGAGCGCTTCCGTTCGTCTGCTATAATGGCCCGACCCCAAGCAGCTATCTCATGGGTGGAGGATGATTTGACGAACGCCAAGGCCATTGCCGATAGGGTCATCGCAAACGTCGAAAAAGTCATCATCGGCAAGCGTCCGGAAGTCGAGCTTGCGCTCATCGCCCTCATCTGCCGCGGCCACGCCCTGATCGAGGACGTGCCTGGAGTGGGCAAGACGATGATGGCGAAGAGCCTCGCCCGTTCTATCAGCTGCACCTTCAAGCGCATCCAGTTCACCCCGGACATGCTGCCAACCGACATCACCGGCGTCTCCATCTACAACCAAAAGTCGGGCGACTTCGAATTCCGCCCTGGCCCGATCCTGGCGCAGGTGGTGCTGGCCGATGAGATCAACCGCGCCACGCCAAAGACGCAGTCGGCGCTGCTGGAGGTAATGGAGGAGCAGCAGGTCACCGTGGACGGCATACCGCACAAGATGCCGCAACCCTTCATCGTGCTGGCGACGCAGAACCCCATCGAGTACGAAGGGACGTTCCCGCTTCCTGAAGCCCAGCTGGACCGCTTCTTCCTGCGCATCTCCATGGGCTACCCCAGCGCCGCCGCCGAGGTGCAGATTTTGGAGATGCAGCAGAAGACGCACCCTGTGGACTCCCTGACGCCCGTCGCCTCCGCCGACGAACTGATCTCAATTCAGAGTGCGGTGCGCGATCTCTATGTGGACACTCTTATCAAGAGCTATATCGTCTCCCTCGCTGAAGCTACGCGCCGCCATGAGGCCGTTTACCTCGGCGCATCGCCGCGCGGCTCCCTGAATCTCTTCCGCGCCGCCCAGGCGCGCGCTCTCCTGCAGGACCGGGACTATGTGACGCCCGACGATGTGAAGGCGCTGGCAGAGCCGGTGCTGGCCCACCGCCTCTTGGTGAATCCAGCCTCGCGCATGAAGGACGTGACGGGCCGCTCTATTCTTGGGGCGATCCTCGACCAGGTGCCGGTGCCAGGCGCGCGCCCGCGGGATAAGGTGCGGTCGTAGGGAGCGAGGAGCAAGGGTCAAGGAAGTCAGGAACGTAGGAAGTCGGGGTTGGTGATGCAACCTACACGTTGGTACACCACACAGCTCACACCCTGGGGATGCATCGCTCTGGTTGGCTCAGACGAGGGTCTTGTCCGCTTGACGCTCCCCTTCGACCGCGAGAAGGATGCGCTCAGCGAAGTTGCACGGGAACTCACTGGCTTTGCCGTACTCGATAGCGCGCCGTTCGCGAGTCTCATGCCCAGGCTGATGCGCTACTTTGCGGGCGAGGCTGTGGACTTTAGCGATGTGCCGCTAGACCTTTCACGAACGACACCTTTTCGCCGCAGGGTGATGAACGCGGTGCGCAGGATCCCGCGCGGCGACGTGATGAGCTACCGGGAGGTCGCCTCGAAAGTTGGACGGCCCCTTGCGGCGCGCGCAGTTGGCGCAACGATGGCGGCGAATCCCGTCTGCATCATCGTGCCGTGCCACCGGGTGGTGGGCAGCGATGGCGCGCTCGTGGGATTCGGCGGCGGGTTGCAGATGAAGCAGCGGATGCTGGAGATGGAAGGCGCGAGGCTGGCGGCGTAGGAAGGCATTGCTTTTTCTGCAGAGGCGCAGGAATCGGGAAATGACTACCCCACGGATTTCCGATAACTCACCTGGAACCTTGAGTTTTCCCGAGTATAAGGGTCTATATGCTTTGATAGTTTCTGAGGTCGAAGGGCTGGACGCTGCTCATCTCGACTTCATTTCCGATCGTTGGAGCTGGAGTGGGTGGAGCATCCGCCGCCAACTAGATCATGTAGCGTCGATTATTTACCGATGGTTGTTGCTCAGATGGGGAAAGACGCTCTTCCCTCACGATGGCCCTCTATACGGTTTTACCCAGCCGGATTACGACAACCGCATAGATGAAAGGCCCTATCGAGAATTGCCCGAAATCATGGAGAAGCTACGGCATGGAATAGACTTAGCCCAAAGTGTGCTGCGAAACCATACGGTTGGGTTCTTAAGGAGCCACACCTATACATATCCGACGGACGAATACACCGATGTGATACGGCGCGCCCACCCGATTGGTTTGACGGTTTCGGGTGATGGCTTGACCGAGTTAATAACTATCGAGGCCACGTTTCAACACATATACTTTGAAGCGATAACCCATCTTTACAACATCCAACGGCTGAAGCGTGCTCAAGGACTAGCTACGGTTGTTAACTTGCCCCGCGTTGGGTACTGGATTCTCGAAGGCTGGGATAGGAGCGAGCCGTAAGAGCCGCTCTGCTCCAGAGCATCCGCCGGGCAAAACGGTATTATTTATCTGACTCCTCCCACGGCCCGACGATCCGCTCGAACAATTCCTTCGCTGCTGCCTGGCGCTCTTGTGGCACCATCACGCGCACAGGGATGACGCCTACGCCAACAAAGGACGGCTCGGCGTCACGGCGAGCGATGGCGGGGATGCCGTTGTTGCGAAGGATCTCCGCCCAGTTCTCGGCGAGGATGGAGTTGGGCGCGGTGACCAGGGGAACCCACTTGGGCTGCATGCTCTATTTCTTTTGAAAGCGGAACGTCGGCTTCTCCAGCTTTTCGAGGACTTCTTTCCAATCGACCTTCTTATCCGGCCCTGTCCATTCGGCAAAAGCAGCGCCGTCAGCGGCCCATCCCGCGAACTTTTTCACCGCCGTGGCGTGTGGCTCCGCTTGGACAAAGGCGCGCATGGATGCCCGGTCTTGCCACACGGAAACCGTCCAGAAGCGCTTCTTTGGCATATCCGTTTTCAGCGCGTATCGTACAGACCCTTTCGCCCGCTTTGCCTGTTTCGCAATCTTCATGCTCAGCGAGAGGAAGGCAGGGATGTCACGATAGCGGCGTATCGGGAGGATGGTGGCGGTCCATTCGACGTTTGTGCCTTGTGGCGCGGGCGCCACGATTGCTCCGAGCTTCATCTCTCCTCCTCCGCTTCTGAGGCTATGCCACCTGGATCGCTTCGTGCCCGATGAGCGCGGCGATGCGGTTGAGCACGTCGGTATCGCAGGTGGTTTTGTCTTGTAGTTCAATCGTCGTTCGTTCGCCATCTGCTCTCACGATGGCGAGTAGGACTGCGTCCTGGCCCGGCTTTGAGTGAATGATGCTGCGAATCTCAAAGAGCCGCTTGATGTCTTTGTCAGAATCGTCAGTTTCTTGCAGGGTGATTGTTAGGGCCTTGGGCGTTGTCTTTACCGCAGGTTTTTTGTATGCGCCGTTGCCGTTCGCGTGGCCGTTCCCGTTGCGCAGTGCCGTCTTTTGCTCGGCCTTTGGCGGTGGCGGCGCTTGAACGATCTGGTCAACGGCGGCGACAGGGTCAGCCTCCACCGATGCGATGGGAGGCTCTTCCAGCACGACTTGCGCGCCTGCGTCCCTGCCGCCGATGACGGCATCCAGCGGCTCGACGCTGTCGCAGGCGACGGAGAGGCGGTCGTTGCGCGAGCGCACTTTGCCTTTGACGACGAGCAGCATATCGTCGCGCCAAAGCTGCGCCGTCTTCTCATAGGTGCTCGGCCAGACGTTCACTTCCACCTTGCCGTTGAGGTCTTCCAGGGTGGCGACGACGAAGGTGCGGCTGTCCCGCTTGGTTTGGAGGATGCGCACCGCCGAGACTTGGCCTGCGATCGTTACCGACTGATTCTCCATGTCGATGGTGATGTTGCCGCAGGGCGTCACCTCCAGGCCAAGGAGAGCCGTTGCGCGCGCCAGCGGGTGGTCGTCCAGGTAGACGCCGAGGAGTTCCTTTTGCCACTGGAGGCGCTGCTGCTGGGGGATCTCGCCGCCCTGGCCTTGGATAGTGATCTCGGGGACAGGGACGGGGACCGACGAGCCGAAGAGGTCGAACATCGTCGATTGGCCTGTCTCCTTAAGGCGAGCCTGTTGCTGCGAGATGGAGAGGATGCGATCGACGCTTGCGAGTAGCCCGGCCCGGGGGCCGAAGCAGTCCAGCGCACCGACCATGATGAGGCTTTCGAGGGCGCGCTTATTCACATTCTTGAGCGGGGCGCGCTGGGCAAAGTCTTCGATGTTCTTATAGCGCCCGCCGCCATCGCGCTCTTTGATGATGGGAAGGATGGCCGTTTCGCCAACGTTCTTGATTGCCGCCAGGCCGAAGCGGACCCCGGGCCTGCCTTCGCTTGCGTCGATCGTAAAGCCAGTGCTGCCGTAGTTGATGTCCGGCGGCAGGACGGGGATGCCGAGGCGGCGGCATTCGGTGATAGTCGTCGCCACTTTGTCCGTTGCCCCTTGGAAGCAAGTGAGCAGGGCGGTCATCGACTCGACCGGGTAGTTCGCCTTGAAGTAGGCGGTCCAGTAGGCGATAAGGGCGTAGCTGATGCTGTGGGCCTTGTTGAAGGCGTAGCCGGCGAAAGGCTCGATGAGATTCCAGACGGTCTCCGCCATCTGGGTTGTATGCCCCTGAGCGACGGCGCCCTTGGTGAATTCGCTCTTCTGCTCCTGCATCAGCGAGGCGATCTTCTTGCCCATCGCCTTGCGCACGATGTCGGCCTTGCCGAGGCTGTAGCCGGCGAAGTGCCGCAGGACGAGCAGGACCTGATCCTGATAGACGATGATGCCATAGGTCTCTTCCAGGATGTCCTTCAGCGCCGGGTGCGGGTAGCGCACTTCGCGCCTGCCATGCTTCGCATCGATGAAGGTGGGGATCTGCTCCAAGGGCCCTGGGCGGTAGAGGGCGATCATGGCGGAGAGGTCGCCGAGGGTCGAGGGCCGCAGCTCTTTGATGTATCGGCGCATCCCCGTGCTTTCAAGCTGGAAGATGCCCGTCGTTTCGCCGGACCAGAGGAGATCGAAAGTCTTTTTGTCGTCCAAGGGGATATGCAAAAGGTCGAACTGTTTGCCCGTCTGCTTGCCGATAGTGGCGCAGGTTTTCTGCAGGATGGTGAGGTTGATGAGGCCAAGGAAGTCCATCTTCAACAAGCCGAGCTTCGCAATGGCATCCATGGAGAACTGGGTCAGGTTTATGCCCGATTCAGCGCCCTTGATGCCGCGCTGCAAAGGCACGATGTTGATGAGGGGCTCGTCCGAGATGACGACACCAGCCGCATGTGTGCCTGCGTTGCGCGAGACGCCCTCCAATCTCTGGCCTGTGTCGATGAGCTTCTTGATCGTCGGGTCGGCATCATAGAGCTGCTTGAACTCTGGGATGAGGCCCTTCGCATCCTCGATCGTCCAGGCCTTGATGCCGCCCTTCTCTTCCTTGCGATAGCCGACGGGGATGAGGCGCGTGACGCGGTCAACATCGGCGTAGGTCATGCCGAGGGCGCGGCCCGTATCGCGAAGGGCTTGCTTGGCCCCCAGGGTGCCGAAGGTGATGATCTGCGCCACCCGCGCATCGCCGTAGCGCTTGAGGACGTAGTCGATGACCTCATCGCGACGGTCGTCCTGGAAGTCCATATCGATATCGGGCATCTCTTTGCGCTCGATATTGAGGAAACGCTCGAAGACGAGGCGGTACTTGAGGGGATCGGCGTTGGTGACGAAGAGGCAATAGAGGACGAGGCTGGAGGCCGCGCTGCCGCGAACGCCCATGAAGATGCTGTGCTCGAGGACGAACCGGCTGATGTCCCAGACGACGAGGAAATAGTCGGAGAAGTGCGTCTTCTTGATGACATCGAGCTCGTATTCCAGGCGGGCGCGCTGGTCGTCGGTGGGTTCGCCGTAGCGCCGTCGCAGGCCCTCCCAGCAGAGTTTCGTCAGATAGTCGTCGGCCGTCATGCCATCGGGAACAGGGAATCTGGGCAGGTGCGATTTCTTGAAGTCGATATTCACGTCGCACTGGTCGGCGATGAGGCGCGTGTTGCGCACGGCCTCCGGCAGATCGGAGAAGAGGCGCTCCATCTCATCAGTGCTGCGCAGGTAGTAGGTCGGATCCTCCATGCGCATGCGGTCTTTCTGGTCCACCGTGCTGTTGGTGCCGATGCAGAGGAGGATGTCGTGCGTCGCGTGGTCGTGCTGGTGGACGTAGTGGACATCGTTGGTGGCGACAAGGGGCAGCTGCATATCGCGGCTCATGGCAAGGAGCTGTTCATTGACGACGCTCAGCTCAGGCAGGCCGTCGCGCTTCTGGACCTCGAGGTAGAAGCCGCCAAGGACATCGCGATGCCAGGCGGCGGCGTTGCGGGCATCT
>CAMAVV010000037.1 GCA_945861815.1 Thermoflexus hugenholtzii JAD2 | reverse complement strand
TCGCGTGGCGGACTTGCCTGCCTGTCAGGGTGCCGCAGAGGCCTTCTTAGAGCGCTATCATTACCACCGTCCGCACCTAGGTCTCGGTTTACGCCCGCCCCTCACGAAAGGAGCCTAACGACTGTCGGATTTCTACGGAGAATATAACGTCTCGTTGACACTCCAGGAAGCAGAACCCTATAATACCTAGGTTTGAGAGGTAGACCATGACTAAAGGCACTTGGAACCCAAAAGTTAAACGACGCGGACGCGTGCACGGTTTTCGCACCCGCATGCGTTCACGGACCGGCCGGAACGTCATCCATCGCCGCCGCCTGAAGGGGCGCGCGAAGCTCTCCGTCTAGCTCGTTCGCCGAGCAGCGAGGCATGCAGACATCAGCGCGCCTCACGCGGCAGTCCGAGTTTGACGCGGTGCGGCATAAGGGCCGCTGGTGGACGAACAGCCTGCTCACCTTGCAAGCGATGGCGAACGGCCTGCAAGGGAACCGGTACGGATACATGGTGAGCAAGAAGGTCGGCAAGGCAGTGGTGCGGAACCGCACGAAGCGACGGCTGAAAGAGATCGTGCGGCATGAAGCCCTCGCACAGGGCTGGGATGTAGTACTAATCGCAAAGCCAAAGGCCGCCGGGGCGACATTCGCAGAGATGCGGCGATCGGTCGAAGACCTGCTGAAGCGGGGACGGTTGGTCGCAGTTAACAGCGGCAGAGTGGCACAGGATACTTGATGAAGTCAGCGGCGATTCTCGGAATCAGGTTCTACCGGGTTGCCCTGTCACCATTTGTCTTTTCGTCTTGCCGCTATCATCCCACATGCTCTCATTACGCCGAGGAGGCGTTTCGCAAACACGGCTTTTTCAAAGGCGCCTGGTTCGCCGTAAGACGGCTTGGCCGCTGCACCCCGTTCGGCGGGCGCGGCTATGACCCAGTGCCCGAATAACTTCTAAGGCCTTTTTGCCAACGACAATCTACCTGATGCATATCTCTCTTCGCACAACCGCGTTCAGACGTCTGTTGCTTGCCTTGCTGGCCGCCATCGCGGCCGCGCTCATCCTCAGCTCGTGCACCGGGCAGACCCTCATCATCGAACAGGGCTGGTCCGGGCCGGCGGTGGAGCAGGGCGTGATCTATATCGGCTCACGGCAGGGCAAAGTTCTCGCGATCAAGACGTCGGAAGTGGGCGTTGGAAGACCGTACAAACTCAGTGATAAAAAACTGCCCGCCGTTTGGCGATTCCCGGTTGGGGAAGAGGACACGATCGGCGCGGTCTATAGCACACCGGTCATCGCGGGGAACACCCTGCTCGTCGGCGCGCTCGGCGAGAATGCGACCCGGACGGGACGCGGCAGCGGCAACCTCTATGCCCTGGATAAGGCGACGGGCCAACTGAAATGGGTCTATCCCACGAAGGGGCGCGTTTTCAGCAACCCGGTTGTGGTGAACGGCATTGTCTACTTCGCCGATGACGACAATGAGCGCGGCTATGTGTATGCCGTTGACCTAGAGAAGGGCGAAGCGCTGTGGAGTCCGTTCAAGACAGGGCATCGCGTCTGGGCCACCCCAACGGTCGCCGACGGCATGATTTATGTCGCAGCGATGGATAAGCATATCTACGCCATCGATGCCAAGACGGGCGAACTGAAGAGCAAGCTGAAGGTGGATGGCGCGATCGCGTCGCGGCCTCTTATCGTCGGCAACCTTGTCTACTTCGGTGCTTTCGACCGCCGGTTCTATGCCTTTGATCGCACAACGGGTAGGGAGAAGTGGCAGGTCAGCACCGACGGCTGGGTATGGAACGATGCCATCGAGAAAGACGGCGTCATCTATGCAGGCTCGCTCGGCGGGACGTTCTATGCCTTTGATGCGGAGACGGGGGCGAGTAAGTGGACGGCAGATGTGGATGCCCCTATCCGCGCCGATGCCCTCATCGTGGGCGACCGTATCTATGTTGCAGACAGGCTCGGTAAGATCAGCGTCCTTGAGTTGAAGTCCGGGACGCTACGCAGGACGGAGACGACCGAAGCTTCGATCCTCGCATCGCCGGTCATCGATAGCGGTCGCTTTTTTGTGAGCGACCTCAAACAGAATCTGCACGTCTTCACCATCGGGCCATAGCCCGCAGGAGAGCTTGCGCTGATGTGGGATATCATTTGGACAGACGTGATCACCAGGCCGATGGCCAACGGCCTGGTCTTTCTCTATTCGCTCCTCGCCTCGAACTTCGGCCTCTCCATCATCGCCTTTACGCTCATCTCTCGGGTGGCGCTCTACCCGCTGACCAAGCGTCAGATCAAGCAGCAGAAGGCCATGATGGCCATGCAGCCCCGGATGAAGGAGCTCGAAGAGAAGTACAAAAACGATCCGCAGCGCAAGGCGAAAGAGCAGATGAAGATGTGGAAGGAGACGGGGGTCAATCCCCTGGGCTGCCTCGGCCCCTTCATCTTCCAGTTCCTTATCTGGGTCGGCCTCTACTCTGCGCTTCGCACCACGCTGGCTGACACGCCGGAAGGCCTGGTGAAGCTCTCTCAGCAGATCTACTCGTGGCTGCCCTACGGCGATGGCGCAGTGCCGTTGCACAGCAGTTTCCTTGGCATGGACCTCTCTCGGCCTGACCCGACGATTATCATGCTGCCTGTCCTCGTTGGCCTCTCGACCTACGTTGTCCAAAAGATGGTCGCGGTGGCCTCCACGGACCCGCAGACACAGCAGCGCAACAACATGATGAACATCATGATGCCGTTCATCATGGCGATCTTCACCTTCGGCTTCCCCAGCGGCCTCGCGCTCTACTGGATCGTCTCCAACGTCGTCACCATCTGGCTCCAGTATCGAGTCGTGGGCTGGGGCGGCCTCACTTTCAAGCGGCCCGTCTTTATGCCTGCGCCGGCGGGAGCGGCCGCTGGAACGGCGGGCGCATCGCCGAAGCAACAGGTTGAACTGAAGGAGATTAAGAAGTCGGTGGAAAAGAGCGTCGAGAAGCCTGCGGAGAAGGCGCACATGGCTGTCCCGCAGTCCCAGCCTCCGGCGGATGGAGAAAAGCCGCAAGGTATGGGAGGATTTCTAAAGCGCATATTCCTTGGATCACCACCTGCTGCAAAGACAGAGACGCCACACGAGACACCAGTACACTCTTCGGCGGAGGCGGCTCATGAGAAGGCGGCAGATGGAAAAGGAGAGCGACGTGGAACCGATCGAAATGACGGGCAAAACGGTGGAAGAGGCGATCGAGAAGGCGCTCGACGAGCTCGGCGTCGAGAACGACGACGTCGAAATCGAGGTTCTTGAAAAGGGTCGCGCCGGCGTCTTTGGCATAGGCGCTGAGTCGGCCCGTGTCCGGGTCACGCTGAAGCAGGCTGGGGCTGACCCTGTCGACGTTGCGAAGGAGACCATCGAAAGTCTTCTGCGCGCCATGGGTGTCGCTGCCTCAGTCGGCCTTCCAGAGCTTGGCGGCAGCAAGGTGCTCCCTGTTCCCACAGCACCCGGCGCCGGTGGCGAGATGGAAGAGAGGAAGACCCTGACCTTCGATCTGAGAGGTGAAGATGCCGGACTGCTCATCGGGCGGCGCGGCGAAACGCTCTCATCGCTCCAGTTTTTGGTGAACTTTATCGTTGGCCGCAAGTCAGGCCAGCGCGTCAACATCGCTATCGACGTGGAGGGCTATCTCGAGCGCCGCGCCGACAACATCCGTGCCATGGCGTCGCGACTCGCAGACCGCGCGGCATCGTCGGGGCGCACCGTGACGATGGAGCCGATGCCTGCCCGCGAACGCCGCCTGGTCCACATGGCCCTTGCCGATCACCCCAAGGTGACGACAGAGAGCATCGGCGAAGGGGAAGAGCGCCAGATAACCATCGTTCCCAAGCGCACAGGCCGCCCCGAAGGCGGGCGCCCCGAAGGCGGACCTCGCAGCGGGGGCTATGGCGGTGGTGGCGGCTATGGCGGCAATCGCAGCGGCGGTGGCTACGGGAATCGAGGCGGAGGCGGCCACATGGGCGGCGGGCCTCCCAGAAGGGATTTCCCTCAGCCTTGACGGGCTGATGGGCATTTGTTAGCGTGGATTAGTTGAGAGTGAAAGGCGCTGACGGAGCCGAGTAGCGCTGAGACGGACGCACAGCGAGCCCGGTACGGTGTGAGCGGGCGCGGACGACGGCGTGAAGATCCCTCCCGAGCCGCTGCCTCAAGGCGAAGGCTTGTAAAGGCAGCCGGGGCTGTCCCCGTCATCAGGACAGAGGCGTTGCATGACGCCAAAAGCGGTCCGGTGCAGAACCGGACAATAAGGGTGGTACCGCGGGATTTCCAATCCCGTCCCTTTATGGGGCGGGATTTTTTGTTTGTATGACGGAAGGAGCGCGATATGTCGAAGCAGCAACGGCCGGAATCGGAACGAGATGGAGATACGCCGCTGCCCAGCGTGGCGCAGAAGGGCAAGTTCAAGCCTGTCTCTAGCCGGGTGAGCTTTCCGAAGATGGAGGAGGATGTCTTGGCCTTTTGGAAGGCGAAGGACGTCTTCCACCGCAGCGTCGAACAGCGGAAGGGCAAGCCGCAGTTCACCCTCTTCGAAGGGCCGCCGACGGCCAACGGCAACCCAGGCATCCACCACGTCCTTTCGCGCGTCTTCAAGGACATCTTTCCCCGGTACAAGGCGATGAAAGGCTATTACGTCCCGCGCAAGGGCGGATGGGACACCCACGGCCTGCCCGTGGAGCTTGAGGTGGAGAAAGAGTTGGGCATCAAGTCGAAGCCGGACATCGAGGCATTCGGCATCGAGGAGTTCAATAAGCGCTGCCGCGAAAGCGTCTTCCGCTACGTCAAAGAGTGGGAACGGATGACTGACCGCGTGGGCTATTGGGTGGACCTAGAGAATGCCTATGTGACGTACGACAACAAGTACATCGAGACGGGCTGGTGGATCATCAAAAAGCTGTGGGATGCCGGCCTTGTCTACCAGGGACGGCGCGTAACGCCCCACTGCGCCCGCTGCGGCACAACCCTCAGCTCCCACGAGGTGGCGCTGGGCTATAAGGAAGATACGCCTGACCCATCGGTCTATGTGAAGTTCCAAATCGCCCAGGAGTCGGTTCCCGGGAAGCTCAAGGCTCACGTCAATGACAAGACGTTCCTCCTCGCCTGGACGACGACTCCCTGGACGCTGCCTGGCAACTCTGCACTTAGCGTCGCCGCCGACAAAGCGTATGTTATCGAAGAGATGGAGTCGGGCGAGCGGTTGATCATGGCGCAAGCGCTTCTGGGCAAGGCGCTGAAAGGCGAGCACAGGACCCTCGCTGAGTTCCAGGGAAGCGACCTTGCGGGCGTGCGTTACATGCCGCTCTACGATCCGGTGGAGCGCGACGTCGAGGTGCGGCGATTCAGCCACCCAGGCTCGCCTGTTGTGGAGCGCGTGGAGAACCCGCCAAAGGGTCTCACTTATCCCGTCATCACTGCGGACTTTGTCTCGATGGAGGATGGCACCGGCATCGTGCACACCGCGCCGCCCTTTGGCGAGGACGACTACGGGGCAGGCGTAGCGAACGGCCTCTACTTCGTCCAGCCAGTGACGCTTGCAGGCGAGTTTGTGAAGGGCTATCCGTGGTCGGGCAAGTTCGTGAAGAAGGCAGACCAGGCCATCATGAGCGACCTGGAGGCACGAGGGCTGCTCTTACGTAAAGAGACGATCCGCCATACGTATCCTTTCTGCTGGCGCTGCGATACGCCGCTCCTCTACTACGCGAAGAGTTCGTGGTATCTCAAGACGACGGCGGTGAAGGAGCGGCTCATCGCAGGGAACGAGGCGATCAACTGGCGGCCCGAACACGTGAAAGAGGGACGCTTTGGCGAATGGCTTCGCAACAACGTGGACTGGGCCGTCTCCCGCGAGCGGTACTGGGGCACGCCGTGGCCTGTGTGGGAGTGCGCCTCGTGTAAAAAACAGGAGTGCGTCGGCTCGGTTGCCGAGATTCGCGCCAAGCCGAGCGTGCAAGGACTCGTCGAGAACCTTGACCTCCATCGCCCCTACGTTGACCGGGTGACGTGGCAGTGCGCAAGCTGCAAGGGCGAGATGCGGCGCAGCACCGATGTCATCGACTGCTGGTTCGACTCGGGGGCGATGCCCATCGCGCAGTGGCATTACCCATTCGAGAACAAAGATCTGATCGAAGGCGGCCCCTGGTATCCTGCCGACTACATCTGCGAGGCAGTCGACCAGACGCGGGGCTGGTTCTACAGCCTCCACGCCATCGCGACGATGCTGGAGTTCGCGACGGAGAAGACGGTCGTCTCGCCTAGCTACAAGAATGTCATCTGCCTCGGCCACATCCTTGACGGTAAGGGCGAGAAGATGAGCAAGAGCCGCGGCAATGTGGTGAAGCCGTGGGACATCATCGACGTCCACGGGGCAGATGCCCTGCGATGGTATCTCTACACCGCGTCGCCGCCTGGCAACAGCCGCCGCTTTTCGGCAGACCTGGTCGCTGAGGCGATCCGCTCCTTCTTGCTCACCCTTTGGAATACCTACTCGTTCTTCATCACCTACGCCAACATCGACGGCTTTGACCCGACAAAAGTGAAGTCTGCGCCACAGGCAGAGCTCGACCGGTGGGTCCTTTCGCGCCTCCATTCCCTGGTGGAAGAGGTCACCGCTTCGATGGAGGAGTACGACCCGACGACGGCCGCGCGAAAGATCGACCGCTTTGTGGACGACCTTTCGAACTGGTACGTGCGCCGGAGCCGCCGCCGCTTTTGGAAGAGCGAAAGCGATGCCGACAAGTCGGCGGCATACACGACGCTCTATGAGTGCCTCGTTACTGTTGCCAAGCTCCTCGCGCCCTTCACGCCGTTTGTCGCTGAAGAGATGTACCAAAACTTGGTGCGAACCTACGACGCGAGCGCGCCGGAGAGCGTCCACCTTGCCGACTACCCTGTGGCCGATAAGGCGAAGATCGACGCTGAGGTGCAGCGCGCCACGGACACAGTGATTCGAGTCGTGAGCCTGGGACGCGCGGCGCGCAGCAAGGCGAAGATCAAGGTGCGTCAGCCGCTGGCGAAGATCGTGATCGCAACATCCAAGCAGGAGCGCTCGGCGCTGGCCCACTTGGCAGACCATGTTCGCGAAGAGCTGAATGTGAAAGAGGTCGCCTTTGCCGAAAGCGAGTCGGAGCTGGTGAGCTATCAGGTAAAGGGCAACCCGGCCGTCCTTGGCCCAAAGTTCGGGAAGGAGATGGGCAAGGTGATGGCGGCGATCGGGAAGGCGGATGCAAGAACGGTTGTGCCCAAGGTGCGCAGCGGCGCTGCTGTGGAGATCGGCGGTTATGCGCTGGAGGCGAACGACCTGCAAGTTGTCACCGAGGACAAGCCCGGGTTTGTCTCAGCCGCTGACGGCCCGCTCACGTGCGCCGTCTCCACCGAAGTCACGCGCGACCTAGCGATGGAGGGCGCTGCGCGCGAGCTTGTCCACCGCATCCAGACGATGCGCCGCTCTGCGAAATTCGCTATCGAGGACCGCATCGCGACGTATTACCAGGCGAGCGGCGACATCGCAGAGGTCTTCAAGGCCCACGGGGACTACATCAAGCAGGAGACGCTCACGACTGTGCTGCACGAGGGGGTAGCGCCTGCCGGGGCATTTGTCGAGTCGGCGAAGCTGGATGGAGCTGATTTCACGATTGCCGTGGTGAAGATGTAGGGGTAGGAGGATGTTTGCGCCTTCGCATCACGATGGCCTGTCGCGTGGCGAAGACGATGCCGCCGATGATGACGAGGCTGAAGTAGGAGATGGAGCGGTCGAGGAGCGTGACGCCTGCGGCGTCTGAGCGCGGAAGCGTCAGCGCAAGGAGCCCCGTCAGACCAAGCTCGACGATGCCGAGACCCCCTGGAGTGATAGGAATGGTTGTGAGCAGGGAGTTTGCCAGGGCGGAGAAGAGCACGAGGGCAAGGCCGACTTCGAAGCCGAGGGCTTGCACGACGAAGTAGAGGCGCGCTGCTTCCATCACCCAGATAAGGGCCGTGATCGTGATGAGCACGGGCATGTTTTTGAAGCTGGCCATCGTCCCGCCGTGGAAGCGCTCGTAGGGGACATGAAGTTTTGCCGGGAGGAAGCGTGAAAGGCGCATGCCGAAGAGGCGCATCGCCACAAGCGCTACGCCGACGAGCACAGCCACGATCCCTGCGCCGATAACCACCTTTTCCGCCGTCGCGCTTGCCTCCCCTCGTAGGACGCCGATGCTGGCGATGAGCAGCAGGAGAAAGACAACGCCCACATCCAGGATGCGCTCGGCCAGGATCGTGCCGATTACCTTTGGAAAGCTCACTTTCCATTTGTCGGTCAGCAGATAGCCGCGGAAGGCGTCGCCGAGGCGAAAGAAGGATACAGAGTTGGCGAAGAAGCTGATAAATACGTCAACGCCGAGCTCCCGGACCTTTGGCTGAACCTTGGCCTTTTTCTCGATGACCTGGGCGTTGTGGAGGAGGATGCGCCATCGGAGGCCGCGCAGGGGAAAGGTCGCATAGTAGATAAGAAAGGCGAGGAGGAACCAGCCGGGATTCGCCTCGCGAACCTCTTTCCAGGTGGACGAGAGGTCGATATCGAACCGGGTGAGTAGGAAGACGATGAAGAGAGCTGCGAAGGCAAAAGAGACGATGGTTGGAAGGGCGAGGGCCTTGCCCTTGAGGGAGAGCCATGGCGCGTCGGCCTGTTGTTCGGGGGCGTTGTTCTGCACGAGCGGCCTTGGTTAGAGGAGCGGTTTGCCGGCTGGGATTCCGGGACGGCGCGGATAGTTCGAAGGAGTATGCCCTACTTTTTCGAGGATGACCAGCACCCTGCCGTCGGCTAACTCTTGCAGGCCGACAGGCTTCGTCTCCTTCAGTCGTCCGCCCATCAGGCTCGTCACCTTTTCTGCGCTGGCGACTTCCTGGGCGATGTCGCCCTTTTTCAGCGCGACCACGATGCCGCCGATTGCGCACAAGGGCAGCGTCAGCTCAGCGAGGGAGGGCATGGGCGCGAGGGCGCGGGCAAGGACGATGTCGTAATGCTCGCGATGCTGGGGTTGGTGCGCTAGGGTCTCCGAGCGTTCGTTGATGACGGTGACGTTGGTCAGGCCAAGCGCTTTCAATGCGTGCTTGGTAAAGTCCGTCTTTTTCCATGTGGCTTCAACCAGGGTGAAGTGTGTATCGGGATACACGATGGCGAGAGGCAGGCCTGGGAAGCCGGGGCCTGTGCCAAGGTCGATCACACGCGCCGATGGCGAGAAGCCTTTGGGCAATGCCAGCACAACGGTTAGCGAATCGAGGAAGTGCTTTGTCTCGACCTCTCCAGGATCGGTGATGGCGGTGAGGTTCGTGCGACGGTTCCACTGGATCAGCTCATCGCGAAGGGTGCGGAACTTCGCGAGATGCCCGTTCGTGAGGGCGATGCCAAGCTGGCGCGCGCCGGAGAGAAGAAGTTCCATACCCGCTTAGTTCATCGAGAAGGTCGAGCCTTCAGGAGTCTTGGTCACTTCGATGCGGACGGGGAACTGCTCCTTCAACTCGTCGATGTGAGTGATGACGATGATGCGCTCGAAGTCGCTGCTGATGGCGTTGATCGTTTCGGCGATGCGGTCGCGCCCTGCGGGGTCTTGGGTGCCGAAGCCTTCGTCGATAAAGAGTGTCGGCAGGGGCGCGCCCGCCCGTCTTGCCAGGAGGCGCGAAAGGGCGATGCGCAGGGCGAGGTTGATGCGGAAGGCTTCGCCGCCGCTGAATGTTTCGTAGTTGCGGGTGCCCAGTTCATCGGCGACGCGGATCTCCAGGGTCTCCTTCACGCCGTCTTTCGTCTTGAGATTCGCCTGGGTCTCCAGCTTGAGCGTCATGCGATTGTCTGTCATGCGCCCTAGCAGGCGATTGGACTCCTCTTCAATCTCTGGAAGCGCCGACTCGATCATCAGCGCCTGGATGCCCTTGCGCCCAAAGGCTAGGGCAAGCTCTTCGAACGCCGACTGCTCTTCGATGGCCTGTCGCAAAGCGACCTCGCGCTGGGCGCGGTTGTGTTCAACGCCGGCGAGTCGCTTCAGGTCGGCCTGGACTGCGCCCAGCGATTCCCGGAGCGACTGCACGTCGCGAGAGGTGCGCTGCTGTGCCGCTTCCGTATCTGCGAGCTGTTGCCCAATCTTGGGCAGCTCCGCCGTCTCTCGGGCTCCTTGTTCAGCCCAGCTTCGTAGCTGTGTGATGTTCTGTTCTTCCGCCTGGATGTCTCGAAGGACTTGATTGAGTTCCTGCTGTGCGTGGGGCAGCTTTTCACGCGCTTCGTTGAGTTTGCGGCTGCGCTCCTCGAAGGGGCGCAGTGTCTGCCAAGCGGCCTTCGCCCCATCGTGTATAGCGCGGTCGTAGCTCAGTGCGCTAAGTGATGCGGCGGTGGCCTTTAGCTCTTTCTGCTCCTTCGCGGCGAAGCTCTCTTCGGCGATTTGTTTCTCGATGGCGGCTATGGTCTTTCCGAGTGGCGGCAGGGATGACTCTGCCTTTTTGCTTTCTTCGGCGAGGTGCTTCAGCGAGGCTTGTTCCCGCTGGAGCTTTGGTTGTTCGAGGCGTATGCGCGAATCTATCTCCTGAATCGCTTTTTGGGCCGCCTG
>CAMAVV010000036.1 GCA_945861815.1 Thermoflexus hugenholtzii JAD2 | reverse complement strand
GACGATGGTGTCCGTCTGGTCGCCGTTGCTCACCACGTGGCGCTTGCCAACCTGCAACATGGCCGAGTAGATAAGCAACTCCGCCCCGGCCAGGGACTTGCCGCCGAGAGGCTCGACTTTGATGGCGTTCCCCTCGCGCCGCATCACCCTGCTTCGCGAGTTCTCGCTGCGCCCCATGATCCAGTAGACCTGGATGGCCGCCGTGCCGACGCTGTTGACGCCGACGACGATACCACGGCCAGGGTAGGGGTTAGAGGAGAGTCTTTTTATTCCATCCGACGCTGCGCTAGAAGAACTCATATTCACCCCGACGGAGAAGTAGAGCTAGCATACATCACAGCATAACTACCTACTCATCCCCCTTTTTTCTTCGCGCTTTTCTTAGACTTGGCTTTTGGTCACTGTCCCGTGCAAACGCTCGTCAGGCCGGCCTAGCGTCGATGCTGCGGAAACATTCCGGAGACTGGCCTGCCAACGCTGGCCTGAAGGACGTGTATCATATCCACGCCCTGTCTCACACCTGTCAAAGGAGCCTCTATGTCTGAGCCACTCGTCCTCATCGAAAAAGCAGACGGCATTGCCGTCATGACGCTGAATCGCCCTGAACGCCTCAATGCCCTCATCCCGCCGCTGAATGACGCCATCGAGCGAACCGCGAACGACCTGGCAAAGCAGGACGACGTGCGTGTGCTCGTGCTCACTGGTGCAGGCAAGGGCTTCTGCTCAGGGGCTGACGTGAAAGGCTGGGAGGGCGGCAGCGAGCCGGGAAAACACCCGGAACCGAACAGGCAAGAGCTTACCGCGCCATCAGCCCAGCTCGTTCTGCCCTTTCGTCAGTTTCCCATGCCCGTCATCGGCGCTATCAACGGCGTCGCGGGCGGCGCTGGCTTCTCCCTTGCCATGGCCTGCGATATCCGCATCGCCTCGGAAAACGCCCGCTTCGCCTCCCTCTTTATCCACCGCGCCATCGTCCCCAACAACGGCCTCTCTTGGACGCTGCCGCGCATCCTGGGCCCAGCCAAGGCGCTGGAGTGGATGCTCACAGGCGAATGGATGGACGCGAAAACGGCAGAGTCCCTCGGCATCGTCAATCGAGTCGTGCCCCAGGCGGACCTGATGACAGTGACGATGGCCTTGGCGAAGAAGATTGCCGCGATGCCGCCCATCGCCGCCGAGCTTACCAAAAAGGCCGTCTATCGCGGTCTGGTGCAAGACCTTGTCCCTCATCTCGACCTAGAAACGCACTTCCAAAAGCTCTGTTTTGGCACCGAGGACTTCAAGGAGAGCACTCAGGCCTTCCTTGAAAAGCGCGCGCCAAAGTTCAAAGGCCGGTAAGTCCTTCGACACAAAAGAGAGGCTCCTCCGAAACCGGAGGAGCCTCTCTTTCCCCGTAGGCTGCACGTCTCAGGTTAGTTGTAATCGTAGCCAGGAACGCTTGTGCTGGTGCTGCTGGCGGGACTTGCGCCGCCAACGGTGACCGTCGCCTCCATGTTGGGATGGAACTCACAGAATATGTCGTATGCTCCAGCCCTTGCGAAGGTAAAGCTGAAGCTCTGATTCTGGTTGAGCGTTCCGCTGTTGAAGCGAACGGGCGCATCCCCCTTCGCCGTCGCCGTGTGGGGAGCGCTGTCTCGATTCGTCCATTTCACCGTGCCGCCTACCGGGACAGAGACGTTAGCGAGACGGAAGCCACGGATGTCCGACTCGACCATCTGGCCGCCGGCTGGCGGCGCAGTCGTCGGAGCGGGACGAGTTACAGTCGGAGTGGCAACTGGTGGCTGAGTAGCTGCAGACGTCTGAGTCGCGGGCAGGCGTGTTGCCGTAGGCGCTGCGGTCGCCGTGGCTTCAACAGGCTGTGTGGCTGCTGGTAGCTGCGTCGCAGCGGGCGCTTGAGTCGCTGTTAGGCGCGTTGCCGTAGGCGCGGGCGCTGATGTTGCCGCCGGCGCTGGCTTCTCCTCGTCGCCACTGCAGGCGGCGAGAACCAGGGCAAGAGCTGCGAAGGAACAGAGAACAAAAAAGATGCGGAAGCGGAGAGCAGAGGGCATGGGCAAGAGAACCTCCTATGAAACAAAGCAAACCCGGTCTGAGATTGACCCCGTACACGACTCTATACGAGAGACAGAGTCAGTTGGATGTTTGGCGAACGTAAGAAACTGCAATGCCTAGGACGCGTGATCTACGCCAATCTTAGGCTAGTTGGCATACCAGTTGCGGATAAAGGCGATAAGGCCAGCCAGGTCTTGGTCAGACATCCTGGAAGCGTCGAACCCTGGCATGCTGCCTCCACCTTGGCGCACCTGCTGGGCGATGCGTTCATCGGTGAAGCGATAGGTGAACGTGCCGCCGCGGAGCGTCGGGCCAAAGCCTCCTCTGCCGTCTCTCCCGTGGCATGACGCGCAATTGTTGGCATAGACTGTCGCGCCCAGTTCTGCATCTCCCTTGCTGGCAAGCGCGCCGGAGACATCGGCTTTAGCACCTGGGTTGAGCTGGTCGGCGAACCACCATCCCCCACTCGATGCGAAGAGCAATGCGATGGTCAGGAGAAGTCCCGTGCCGACGACAGGCAGGTATCCGAAGCGCTTCCATGCGTAGAAGCCAAGGAGCGCCACGGCGGGAAAAAGTGGCAGGACAAAGGCCGTCGCCTTGTCAGTGGACGTCGCCGCGATGACGGCAAGGATAATCACACCCAGCGCAGCGACCCACATCGCGCGTCTGCGAAATGTGGGTGACTCAGGCAATCCTTTGCGCACGGCGACCACTTTGATGACCATCATCGCGAGGACCGATATGCCAAGCCAGGAATGCCACGTCGGGCGCTTGTCATAATCGCCGTAGCCGATGATCCCGATGCAGGTTACGACGGCGATGAAAATCATGATGCCAAATGCCGAATAGCCGACAGCCCGGTGGACAAGCGAAAGGCGCTTGTAGGTCGCCTCCTGGAGGCCAAAGCCTTTGGTCCAGATGACGCGCATGAGACCGACGTTGACCACAGCAAGGGCTAGCGCCGCAAAGGTCATCCACGATTTCCACTGGTCGCGGTCCGGCTGCCAGAAATTCGAGGGGACGAAGGCGAGTGGCATGATGGTGATAGAGATACGCGCGGAGGCGGCCTTTAGATGTGCCCGCCGAATAGTTTCACGGCATTCTCATTCAAAATCTTCTTGCGCGCCTTTGGGGAAAGCTCCGTCCGCTCCGAGATGGCTCTCACTGAATTGGGGTAGATCGCATCCCAATGCGGATAGTCCGAGGCATAGATGATGCTGCTATCGCCCATCTCTTCCAGGATGAAAGGCAGGTACTTCTCATCAGGTTCGCAGGACCAGAAGAGGCGTCCCTCCTTGATATATCTATGCGCCAGCTCCGTCGGTTCTTCGCTGATGTGCGGCACATGGTGCGGCAGCTTCTCGAAGTGCTCGTCGAGCCTGTCGAGGAACCAGGGCACCCAACCGGCAGAGCCTTCCAGCATTGCAACCCGCAGCTTCTTGAACTTCTCGAAGACGCCGCCGCAGATCATGTCCTGAGTCGCCATCATGATGGAGACGGGGAAATCGAGAGAGTGGCGGCGGAAGTGCGTGTGGTAGCGCTCTTGAAGGTACTTGCGAAACTCGCCAGGGCCGTGCACCAATAGCGGCACGTCAAGCTTCTCGCACTCCTCATAGAGCGGGAAGAAATATGGGTCATCCACGGTCAGCGTCTTGTGGAAGGGGCGCATCACGATCCCCGCAGCGCCCAGCTCGCTAACGGCGCGGCGAGCCTCGCGGCAGGCGGCATCGATGTCGTCCAGGTCGATAAGCGCCGCGCCTTTGAGGCGGTTGGGGCTCACCGAACAGAAGTCGTGGAGCCAGTTGTTGTAGCCTTCTGCCAAGGCTTGGCCAAAAGTCTTATCATCGCCTGCCATACCTGTTGAGAGGCCCATGGAGCCGCCAAAGAGAACGCTTACATCGATCCCTTCGGTATCCATGTCCGCCAGGCGCGCCTTCGCGTCGAAGCCGCCTCGCCGCGTCGTCGTCAGGTCGCCTGAACGGTCGTAGGCTGCCTTGGCCAGCTTATCGGCCGCCGCCCCATAGGGAGCGCGGACGTAGCGGTTCCAGTCGCAGACAGGCGCCGGGTCGATATGCCCATCGGCATCGATTACCTTGTACGCAGGCATGGCGTCCTCCGGAAACGAGCCGTACGATTGCTCCAGAGAGTAATGGCCTGCGCCAGGGGTGTCAAGGCGATGCGCTGGGCAAAATGAAAGGCCCGGGAGGGTTCGGCCCGGGCCTTTCGGGATAGGGGAAGCAGCTGCCTTCGCCTGCGGCATGGGGAGAAATGCCGGCAAGGCAAAGGTCAGCAACGTAAGCTAATTGAGCGAGGAGGGGAACTCCCCGAGCGTAACCTCCAGATTCATCTCACGATTGTCGCGCAAGATCCTCAGCGTCACCTTATCGCCTGGCTGTTTCGTGTTGAAGGCCGTGATGAGCTCGTCCGATGAGGCAACAGCTTTGCCATCGACTCCCAAGACCACATCGCCGCCGCTGCCGGGTTGCCCGCCGGCGCCGGCTCCTGCGGGCCGCAGGCCTATGCGCGCCGCCGGGCTCTCTGCCACAACGCTGGTGATGTATACGCCACGCTGCACGCTCAGCCCAAGGGCCGAGGCCGAATCGGCGTCCAGAGTGGAGATGGTGACGCCGAGCCAGGCGCGCTTCACCGTCGTAACCCCGCCGCTGGGGTTGCTCGTGACTCTCAGGTAGACGCTCTTTGCTGTGTTGCTCGGCACCGCGTATCCGAGGCGCGCCTGTTCGCCTGTGGTCACAGCCGTGTTGATGCCGATGACCTCAGCCATCGAGTTCAGCAAGGGACCGCCAGAATTGCCTGGGAATATCTGGGCGTCGGTCGAAATCATGCCCACGATGGACCAGCGCGTAACCGATGGCAGACTGCGGTTGATGCCGCTCACCACGCCTACCGTCACTGTGCCCTGTTCGCCTAGGGGGCTTCCTATGGCGATTGCCATCTGGCCTGGGCGCACCCTGGCCGAATCGGCAAAGGCAAGGGGAGAGATGCCCTTCACGAAATCGGCTGGCACCTTCACGACGGCAACATCATTATTGGGATCGGAGCCGATGACCTCGCCGCTGGAGCGCCTGCCATCCTGCAATATCACGGTGACGCGGGTCGCCCCATCTATAACGTGATAGTTCGTCACGAAGCGGCCGTCGCTGTCCACCAGGAAGCCGCTGCCCTGGCCGCGGCTGAAGAATGGCAGGCCGCTCGTTTGCCCCTGTGTCGTTTCGATCTTGGCAATGGCGGGGATGACCAAATCATAGAGCGAAGTGACCTTCGCCTCGTCGTACACGTCTGTGCTGATGATGTTTTGCACTCGCGGGCTATTCGTGGTCCCATCGGGGAAGACTGCGCCGATGGTCAAGCCGATGGCCAATGCTAGTGCTGTGATAAGCCCTGTGGCGATGAACCAGCCCCGGCGGCTTGGTTTCTTAGGCGCGGTTGGCGGAGCGGAAAGATACGGGTCAGAGGGCAGGCTATAGGAAGGTCTGTTCCACTCGTGTGGATTGGTTTCCTCGAAGGGTGCCATTGGAAACCTCCTCTTTTTCTTCTCGCCGTTTATAAGCGTTGTAGCGCGCTACATCAATAGTCTACGCGCCTTATTTTAGAAACGCATTAGAGTTTCTCACGGATGATTCTAACCTGTAAGCTGGACTTTTTCCTCTGTATGCCATATTTGCGGGGCTTCGCCGCTTCGTATACTTTGGTGTCATGCACATCCTGATAGTGGAAGATGAGAAGCGTCTCGCCCAGATCGTGAAGCAAGCCCTGGAGGAAGAGGGGCACATCGTAGAGGTGGCCCACGATGGCGAGCAGGGCCTCGAGTTCGCCTCTACAGGCTCATACGATGTTGTCATCCTCGATTGGCTGCTGCCCAAGCTCCAAGGGCCTGAGGTGACACGCCGCCTTCGCAAAGCCAAGGTCGCCACGCCGGTGCTGATGCTCACCGCCCGCGATGCTGTTTCCGACCGCGTCGAAGGCTTGGATGCCGGCGCCGACGACTATCTGGTGAAACCCTTCGCCTTCCAGGAGCTATCGGCGCGCCTCCGCTCCCTCTCCCGGCGCAAAGTGGAGACGCGAGAGGCTACGCGCCTGGTCTGCGGCAAGCTCGCGATGGACCTCAGGGCCCACCAGGTGGCCTTCGATGGAGCTGATGTGGACCTGACTCCCAAGGAGTTCGCCCTTCTAGAATATTTCATGCGGAACACGGGCAAAGTGCATACCCGTGAGCAGATCGCCGACCGTGTTTGGGGTTACGGCTCGGAAATCACTAACAATGTTGTCGACCTCTACGTGCACTACCTGAGAAACAAACTCGACCAAAAGGGCGCGAAGGACCTGGTCAAGACAGTGCGCGGCATCGGCTATACCCTGCGGAGCGAGTGATGTTCACTAAGATTCGCAATCAGCTGCTGGTATGGAACCTTGTGGTCCTTGTGGGGCTCCTCGTCGCGCTGGGGATCGGCATCTTTTTCGTCACTGCTAACACCCTCTATAACGCCGCCGACGATTCGCTCCGAGAGAAGGGGCGTGACACCGTCCAGAACCTCGTCTTTCGCCCAGGCTCGAACTTCCTCCTTCCCAGAACTGGTTTCCGTGGCGACGCCTTCTATCTCGCCATGGACCCCACAGGTCAGATATTTCAGAATCCACAGAACGTCGATGTCACATCGTCCCCTGACCCGAACGGCTTTCGCCAGGCGCTCGGTGGCACGCCGCAATTTGGGACGGTGGAGATTAGCGGCAAGGACGTCCGGGTCTACTCCGTCCTCGTCTCGACCCAGAGCGGAAGACCTCTTGGTGTCTTGCAGATCGGCACGTCTATCGAGTCGCAGCAGGCCGCTCTGCGCAAGCTCACCTGGATCCTTGTGCTTTCAGAGGCTGGCGCGCTCCTGCTTGCCATCGCTGGCGGCTGGTTCCTTGCCGGGCGCGCCATGGTTCCCATCCGCCGCGCCTTCGATCGCCAGCGCCGCTTCGTCGCCGACGCCTCCCACGAGCTGCGCACACCCTTGACGCTCATCCGCAGCAGCGGCGAGCTCTTGGCGCGCCACGGCGGGCAAACCGTCGAGCAGAACCGCCATCTCGTGGATAGCATCGTCTCGGAGACTGAGTATCTGAACGGCTTAGTTTCTGGATTGCTGACGCTGGCTCAATCCGATGCAGGGCGGCTGCCTCTGCGTCTGGAGCCTGTTGACCTTGGGGAACTGGCTCACCGCCTTACCGATGATGTGCGGCCTCTGGCGCAAGAGAGAGGCCTCCATCTGCAATGCCTCGCCATGCCGGGCGAAGCCTTTGCCTCCGGCGATCGGGAGCGCTTGCGCCAGCTCTTGCTCCTCCTCTTGGACAATGCCTTCAAATACACGCCTTCGGGTGGGCGCATCGATCTCAGCCTTACCACGCAGCAGGGCCAGGCAGTGCTTTCAGTGAAGGACATGGGCAAGGGCATCGCTCCTGAACACCTGCCCCATGTCTTTGACCGCTTCTACCGCTCCGACCAGTCGCGCGGCCGGGATGCCGGAGGCGCAGGGCTCGGCCTAGCCATCGCCAAGGTGCTCGTCGATGCACATAGGGGAACCATCGAGATCGAGAGCAAGGCTGACGAAGGAACGACGGTGCGGGTCAAACTGCCGCAGTTGACCCAGGATGTGAAACCTGCCGCCGTTCAGGAGCCGAAGACGGCTTCACCTGGAGCAGGACAGCCCGCGAATACATAGCTACGCCTCTTCCACTCGCGTCGTCATCGCAATGATCTGCCCGGTGATGCTACCCGCCTCTTTCGACGCGAGAAACGCCACCACGCCGGCGATGTCGTCCGGGTTCAAGGGATTCCCTGCAGGCTTCGCCATCCCGAACCAGTCCCACAGCTTGTCCATCGGGCCGGGAAGCGTGCCCGTTGTCGTTCTGCCCATCGTGCCTGAATGTACCGGGCCTAGGGCAAGGGCGTTGACTCGTATGCCATCGGGTGCGCCTATCCGCGCCAGATCGATGGTCAGGTTATTGATCGCCGCCTTGCTCTCGTTATAGGGCATCGTCGGGTAGAAGCCTGTGAGGGCGGCCAGGGACGAGATGTTGATGATGACGCCCGACTTCCGCGGCTGCATCATGCGCAGCGCCTCGCGGCTGCAAAATATCGTCCCCATCACATTGGTCTTATAGGCCATCTCCCACTCTTCCGCAGGCATCTCCAGGAAATGTCCCATGCGCCCCACGCGGGCGGCGTTGTTCACCAGCACATCCACCGCGCCGAAGCGTTTCACCGTCTCCTCGATGAGACTCTTGGTCTGGGCCTCGATCGTGATATCCGTGGGGATGGCAAAGGCTGTGCCGCCTGCGCCTTCGATCTCCTTCACCACTTTATCCAGGTCCATTTTCACCCTAGCGGCAATGACGGTATTCGCCCCCTCTTTCCCAAAACGCAGGGCAATGCCTCTCCCGATACCTGAGCCGCCACCGGTGACAATGACCGTTTTGCCTTTAAATCGCATAGGTGCGCGCCAGTGTAACACCTGCACCAATCTTTAGAGCCAGGGGAGAAGAAGGCCGAGACGTGGCGAGATGGAGTCCTACGCTGTTGAACGACGATAGAGCCAAGTGGCCAGAGTGACGAGGGGAACGGTCAGACCAAGCAGCGCCCACAACCCGTGAGCGATCGGAGTCCAGTCCCACCCGGAGATGACCATTGCCCGGATGCCTCCCAGCACATAGGTAACCGGGTTTATCATCACCGCCACCTTGAACCAGCCGGAGAGAAATTCCTCGGGCATAAAGGCATCGGTGAGAAAGATGAGCGGGAAAAACAGGATGAAGGAGGCCTGTGTCGCTTGGGCGCTTTTGGATTGCAGGGCAATGATGATGCCAAGGCAGGACCACGTGATGCCGAAGCCCGCCGAGACGATGATGATCGCGATGATGCCTGGAACGCCGGTCTTGAACTCCACACCGAGGGCTATGGCGACGAGCACGATGACAACCGTTTGAAGCAAGGCGCGGGTGCCCGCCATAAGCAATTGCCCAAAGAGGATAGACATCCGGTTTATCGGCGCCAAAAGCTGCTTATCGAAGAATCCTGAGGCGATATCCGTCACCAGCGCAAATCCAGCATCGCTGCCACTGAAGACCACCGCCTGCACTATGATCATCCCCGTCACAAAGGCGTTGTAATCATCTATGGGGAAGCCAGGCAGCGTCACCACACCATCGAAGGACGCCCCAAAGACGAGGAAAAGGAAGATCGAGATGAAGATCGACGGAATAACCAACGCCGGCATCTTCACCCACGTGATGAAGTTCCTGCGGTAGAGGTAATACGTTTCGCGCGCTATTTCTAACATGGCTATCGCTTCTTCAGGCCCATGAAGGCCCTCATCGCCGAGTCCATAGCGTCGCCGCCCGTGGAATCTGAGCGGATCTTTTTGCCAGTCAGTTTGAGAAAGACGTCGTCAAGCGTCGGCTCAGAGACAGCAATATTGGAGACATGAATGCCGCCTTCGATAAGGGAGCGCATCAGGTCTGGCGCTGCGGAGCCACCATCTTTGACGGTAACAAGCATCGCGCCGTTTTGCTCTGTAGCGCTGATGACTCCAGGGCGCGCCGTCAGGATACCCTTCGCTTTTGCCTTCATCTCGTCTGTGGCATGCGCCGCCGCAGTGCCGATGGTGATCGAGACCACGTCGCCGCCCACTTGCGCCTTCAGCATATCCGGCGAGCCTTCGGCAACGATCGTCCCCACATCGATGATGGCGAGCCGTTCGCACAAACGGTCGGCCTCTTCCATGATCTGCGTTGTGAGGACGATGGTGACACCGTCCTTGTTGATCCGCTTCAGGTAGTCCCATATCGCCAGGCGGCTTTGAGGGTCGAGGCCCGTCGTTGGCTCATCAAGAAAGAGCAGCTTCGGACGATGGATGAGCGCTCCAAGGAGGTCTATGCGCCGGCGCATTCCTCCTGAGTACGTGCCTACTTTGCGATTCGCGGCATAGGTGAGTTCCATCATCTCCAGAAGTTCGTTCGCCCGCTTCTTCGACTCGTGCTCAGAGAGCTTGTACAGGAGACCCTGGAGCACAAGGAAGTCCTTGCCTGTGGCAAGGTCGTCTAGTCCCACCTCTTGCATCGCAAAGCCGATGCTCTGGCGGACGCGCATCCCATCGTGGTCAACATCGTAGCCTGCGACTTTTACCGTGCCGGAGGTCTTCTTGAGCAGCGTCGAGAGTATCTTGAGCGTCGTGCTCTTCCCCGCGCCGTTTGGCCCGAGAAAGCCGAAGAATTCACCCTCGCGCACCGCAAAATTTATCCCGGAGACGGCCTTTGTGCCGCCAGGGTAGACCTTTACTAAGTCGCTAACCTCAATCATGAGCGCCTTTCAGGCCGCAAAAAGACCCGCTGACAAGAACGGATACGTCAAACGAGTGTAGCAAAAGCAGACTACAAATGTGAAGCGGCAGGTGGCGCGAACCGGCTATTTGATGCGTCCGCCGCCGCCGCGCAGACGCGGGTCCAGCGTATCGCGAATAGCGTCGCCTAGAAGGTTGAAGGAGAAGACAGCAAGGCTGATGCAGCCCGCCGGCACGATGGCCAGCCAGGGGTACTGCTG